>CAZLOF010000399.1:0-4916 GCA_964560745.1 uncultured Thermoflexus sp. | reverse complement strand
GCCCAACTCGATGGCGCGGCGGCGAAACGACAACAAGGCATACACCATAAACCCGATCATCGTGAGGGCTGTCATGACCAAAAAACCCGCCGAGAGTGTGCCAAACAAGCCTTGGCGGTCGGGTTGTTGCTGCGCCTCGAAGATTTTTTGGCGCGTATCGTGATATTGAATGGTGATGATATTGAGATCGAGCGCTTGTTTGGCGACCTCGCCCGCCGTCAGGCCCGGGGCGGTCTTGAGCAGCACATCGTAAGCGGTTTCGCGGCCCAATTTCTCGTAGGTGTAGTCCATATTCGCCACATAAAAATTGCCCAGCGCAAATGGCGCGTCGCCACCAGCGATGATGGGAAATGCGTCGAAAACATCACGCACGGTGTAGGTGATGGGAACCCAATCGCCGAAGGCTTGCACCTCGACCACAATTTTATTGCCCATTTGCAGTTTTTTGTCAAATAGATAACGCCGTTCGATCAAGATGCTATCGGGCGATTTGGCTAGCTCGTTGATCATGCCGTTAAAATCGCGGTAGCTGTAATCGTCGCGGAAGGCGGCGGTTGCCACACTTTGAAACGGCAACCGATCGATAAGCAAAATACGGCTGCGGTCTTCGCGTTTGCGCCCACCCGTGGTGCGCCCCCATGCCGGTAAATTGGCGGCACGGGCCGCCGCCTGCACGCCGGGAATATTGAGATGTTCTTCGACTGGCACAAAGGTAAGCAATTCTGGCTCGGTGGAGGTGTTGACGGTGAAATTGGGACCGCTGCCAAAGACCGGGGGCTTGTTGCTTTCGCCGGTTTCGATCAGGCGCATATCGGCCCCCACATTCAAATAGTTGCTATCGATGAGATGTTGGTCGAGGGTGCGGGCGATGGATGCGCCATAAGCCGCGATGCCGAGGGTAAAAATCAGCAGGGCGAGCGGCGCGGTATACAGGCGCGGCGAACGCCCGAGGTCGCGTAAGGCCAAAAAGAGCGGCGTGAATGGGCGCACTGGCTCCATCACCCAAGCCGAAAAGCGAAAAATGAAGGGCGTGACGCGCACCACCAACAAACCCAAGGCCGTGAGTGAGAGCATAGGCAACAAAAAGCGCACTGGGTCGCGCAGTGGGTCAACAATGGCTTGGGGGCTGGCGGCTTGGCTTGATATTTGCATGATGGTGCCGAGCGTGCCGAGGCTGCCAGCGCTGACCATTTGGTAATAACCATAGCCGCAAAAGGCCAGCAATGCCACATCTAAAAAGGCGCGTTGCCAAAATGGGCGTTTGCCGGCCCGCCCACGCTCGGCGGCATAGCTCAAAATGTTGCGGCGGGCGGCATCCATCGCTGGCACAATAGTAGCGAGTGCACCGACCAAGGCGGCATAAATGCCCAGCCGCCAAGCCATTGGCGGGATGGCGGTGATGGGTGTAAAAGCTTCGGCGGGGGCAAAACGCAAAAACGATTGGGTATTAATCATCAGGGTTGCCAAACCCATGCTCAACGCCATCCCCAAGCCCAGCGCCGCCGCACCCAAAATGAGGCTTTGAATGGTGTAAAGCAATAAAATATCGCTGCCCGACGCGCCTCGACTGCGCAAAATTGCCAATTCACCGGCTTGTTGTTGCACCACCATGCTGCTGATGAGCAAAATAAAGGCCAACACCACCGCCAAAATGGGCAGGCTAAAAATAAACATCAAGGTAATGAGTTCTTGTGAGGCGCTGACATAACGACGAATGGCACGGGTGAGGGCGGTTTGAGTCAGGCTGAGCGATTCACGTTTTTGGCTAGCCTCGGCATTCAGGGTGTCGGCGCGTGCCAATAAGGGCGCGGCACTTTCGATGGTGAGTTGCCCGTCGTCGAGCATGTAATTCCAAATCACCATCGTCATAAATTCGTTGCGCATGGGGGCAACGCGCTGCAACAAGGTGTGCTCACTTAGCATCAGGGTATTGTTTAGCCCGCGTGGGCTGACAATCCAATATTCGTCGTTGCTGTTGATGGGAACCCACACCCCTGTCACCCGTGCCACCATTGCCACATCACGCACGCCGTCTTTGTTTTTTTCGCTTACGGTCAGGCTAAACAGATCGCCCACTTGCACGCCAAATTTGTTGGCAAATTCGCGCGTCACCAAGCCTTCGATCAGTGGCAGATTGGGGATGGGTGAGGCCAACGGCACAGCCGTCGTGTTGGGCGACAGGCCAAAATCACTCGGCAACACCCCTTCATCGAGCGTAATGTGCCGCTCAAAATCGGTCATGGTGTCTAGGCTGAGATAGGCAATGGGGCCTTGTTCGTCGCGGTTGGGGTAACGTCGCCACGTGTCGCCGCCGGGTTGGGCCGACCAGTTGTCGGTGGCGATATAGCGAATGAGATAACGCACCGGCAATAAAGTGTTTGGCGCGACTTGGGTCGCCATGAAATGGTTTAAATCGTCGTAATCGGGCACGCCCAGCACATCACGCCCCAGCCCCAAAAAGGTAAATTTGAGCGCAAATGGCTCTGGGTTGTTGGCGGCGTTTTTGCCCATCGGGTTGCGGCTGAGGTTTTCGGCAGCCAATTGCCCACGCAACACGCGGGTTTGGGCCGCGCTGACGAAGGTGGGGATGGTCGCTAACATGCCGACACCGATGGTCATGCCGAGTAGCAGGCATAACATCAGTGCCCGTTGGTTGGCAATGCGGCGCAGGGCTAACACACATAGCGAGATCAAACGCATGGGTGCATTTTAGCTGGGTTTGAATGATTCGCCGGTGAAGCGTGTAAATTTGGCTCATAACATGATCATGCCGCAATTGACGTTTACAAACGTGCCCAATAGTTAGCCGGTGAAACCGGCGTTGTTATGTAGCGCGGGGATTGATCCCCGTGCGAACCACATCCGCCACAGCGTTAATTTGGCTCGCAACATCACCACGCCGCAATTGACATTCACCCAAGCCTCGGCTGACCCGAATGGGGTAAATCACTTGCATCATGATATTGGGCGGCGCACCGCGCCCGCGTGGGGATCAATCCCCACGCTACATAACAACGCCGGTTGCACCGGCTAATCACAATTCATCCCCCCTCACGCAACCGCACCGCCAACCCCGTATACCGATGCGCTCGATTCGAGCCACCGGCATTACGCACCGCCAATTCAACCGCCTTGCGGCTGCCGACCAGCACCACCAACTTCTTGGCGCGTGTCACCGCCGTATACAGCAATTTGCGCTCCAGCATCATGTAATGATTCATCACCAACGGAATCACCACCGCCGCATATTCGCTGCCTTGCGATTTGTGGATGCTGATGGCATAAGCCAGCGCCAATTGATCGAGATCGCTGAAGTCATATTCGATCAACCGCCCGTCATCCATCTGCACAGTCAGCGATTGTTCTTCAAGGTCCAGCGTCTTAATCACACCGGCATCGCCGTTAAACACATCTTTGTCATAATTGTTGCGCATCTGCAATACCTTGTCACCCACCCGATATACCCGCTCGCCAAATGGCTTATGCGGTCGGTCGGCACGCGGCGGGTTGAGCGCCGCTTGTAATAGCTCATTCAGATTCGCTACCCCACATTTGCCGCCGTGCATCGGCACCAACACCTGAATATCGCTCGGCGCGATGCCAAATTTGGCCGGGATACGCCGATTGACGACATCAACCACCAAAGCGCTGGCTTTTTCGGCATCTTCTTCGGCAAATAAATAAAAATCGCTGATCTCGCCGCCCAATTGCGGCGATTCGCCACGATTAATCCGATGGGCATTGGTGATCATGGCGCTGCCCGCCGATTGGCGAAAAATCTGATCGAGCTTGAGCACCGGCACCAACCCGCTGTCGATGATGTCGGCCAAGACATTGCCCGCGCCCACGCTTGGCAATTGGTCGGCATCGCCCACCAACAATACATGTGTGCCGCTGCCAATGGCCTTGAGTAGCGTATTCATCAGCAACGTGTCGAGCATACTGGTTTCATCCACAATCACCATATCGGCGGGGATGGGTTTGTCGGCATCATAGGCCGCCTTGCCCCCCGGACGCAGTTGCAGCAAACGATGTAGCGTTTTGGCCTCGATGCCGGTGGCCTCAGACAAGCGTTTGGCGGCGCGACCTGTGGGCGCGGCCAAAATCACCCGTTTCTTTTTCAAAATCAGGGCGCGAATGAGCGCCCGCATACTGGTGGTTTTGCCGGTGCCCGGGCCGCCGGTGAGCACACTCACCGGCGCGGTCAGCGCCATGCGCACCCCTTGTTGTTGCTGTGCCGACAATGCCAAGTGGTCACTACTTGCCAAATATTCAAACATGGCCTCAAACTTCACCACTCTAAATTCGCTCAGTTGGCTTTGGGCAATGGCCTCTGCGCCGCCCAAACGCCGCAACTGCCGCACAATATTTTGCTCGGCCACATAAAACGGCGGCAAATACACCACCGGCTCGCCCTCCGCCACATACATCGGCGAGGGCAATTGTGGCGCTTGCTCGGCATCGGGCATCTCAAAATCTCGAATTTCGTGAACTTCCTCGCTCGGCGACACTGTATAAGACGCGCGATTTTCTCGAATGATTAGGGGTTTGGGGGAAGGGATTAGGGATTGGAGATTAGGGATTGGGGATTGTGAGTTGGTCGCCAATCCCTTCCTCCTTAACCCTTCGTCCTTAATCCCTACTCCCTCATCCTTCACCCCTAAAAAAGGCTTAAAATGGGCTTGCCCGTCTGCCGCAATGCTCAAAACCTCGACCCGCGCCCCATCTTCGGCAGCCAAGGCCGCGATGGCTTGCTCAATTTGTGGCGCAGCAACGCCCAACAATTCGCTGGCCTTGCTCACCAATTGGGTGTTTGGCAAATAGGTGTGGCCCTCGTCGCTGGCCTCAGACAAGGCAAACAGCGCCCCGGCCTTGAGCCGTTCTGGGTCATCTAGCCGCACGCCCATCGCTTGGGC
>CAZLOF010000398.1:0-4937 GCA_964560745.1 uncultured Thermoflexus sp. | reverse complement strand
GTCTTGTAAACGCCGCACAGCATTTGCCACCATATTAATTTCGGTTTGCTGCAATCGCAAACTCAGATCGATAAGGGTGTCGTCGGCATATTCTTTAATGACTTGGCGCTCAATAATATAACCGGCATCCACCCGTTTATCGATGACATGTGAAGTGACACCTAATGGCTGATTCTCGTAAATCGACCATTGCAGCGCATCCAGCCCGCGCATTTGGGGTAAGAGGCCGGGATGCAGATTGATGATGCCGACCGACACCGCGTCAATGACGGGTTGCTTCAAAATGCGCGCCCCTGCCACCACCCCAATTTCACATTTGGCTGATTGCAAAACTTTCACACAATCTTCGCTGTTATGCGCCAATACACGATATTCGATGCCCAAGGCGGCGCAAATATCACGCGGGTGCACCAAATCGCAATGGCGTGGTTTAACCCGCAAACTGGCGGGTGCAACGCTCAATTTTTCCCAAGGGCTTGCGATCACCAACTTGGGTTTTAACCCTTCAATCGCCAATCGCAATAGAATATCTTGCGTTTTTTTGTGCGGAAAATCGTAGGCAAAAATAATCATGAGCTATGAGCCATGAGCCATGAGTCATGAGTGATGAACTATGAACAATTGCTCAAGGCTCATAGCTCATGGCTTACGGCTTATGGCTTGATAAAGTAGTGTGCATCGTTCAAATTGGCGCTGATCTGGCTTTCTTGGGTGCGATAGACCAATTCGAGGCCGGGCCGCGCATCTTCGAGCCGATACCCTTTACCCGCCAATACCCGTTCATAAATGCGCGTGTGCAAATTATCGAACCCTTCCGTAAAGTTGATGTCTTGCCCATCCATGCGTAAAACGCGATGGGGGCCTTGTTGTTGTTTTTCGGGCGAGTCTTTGCGGTCGATTGACAAATACCACTTCACACGCGCCCGTTCAAATTGCACCACGCCTGCGGCTTTATTCGACTGCATCATGTGCAATTTCACATCCACAGGGTTGCCAAACAGCCACACCATCATATCGAACAAATGAAGACCGATATTGAGAACCACACCACCTGACTTTTCGTTAAACCCTTTCCACGATACGTCATACCAAGGCCCACGCGGGGTGATATAGGTTAGCTCGGCCTCAACAAAATCATTTGAGTGGGCCAATGTGGTCTTAAGCGCAATAAGGCTAGGGTGCAAACGCAGTTGCAGCACAGTGTAAACCCGCCGCCCTGTTTTGGCTTCTAAATTTGCCAAATCATCTAGCCGTTGTTGGCTGATGGTGAGGGGTTTTTCGCAAATGGCATCGGCTCCAACATCAAACGCGAGCCGGATGTTGTTGTCGTGCTCAAAATTGGGCGAGCAAATGCCTACGTAATCGATTGGTTTGTGGTCAAGCAAATATTGCTTAAATTGTGCCTCATCGGTAAAAAACGCGGCATATGGAAAATAGCTGTCCATAATACCGACCGAATCACGCGGGTCATAAGCTGCCACCAAATGGTTGCCGGTATCTTGCACTGCTTTTAAATGGCGTTTTGCCACATACCCAGCAACACCCGTTAATGCAAAGTTTTTCATACTTGGCTACTGTCCTCTGTAATGCGCCCCCGTCATGGCAATACCTTCTTCCAAATCAACTTTGGCCTCAAAGCCAATTAAATCTCTGGCTTTCTTGACCGACGGCACTCGCAACTCGACATCGACGTAATCTTTATAAGTAAATTCGATCTTCGATTTTGAATTGAGCACCCGCACCACCGTATTAACCAAACCATAGATGGTGGTTACGGCACGTTGGTTGCCGATGTTAAACGATTCGCCAATGGCCCTTGGGTGCGACATGGCGCACATAATGCCTTCGACCATATCATCGACATAACACCATGCCCGAATTTGAGTGCCATCGCCATTGACATACAGCGTTTCATTACGCACGGCGCGTTCAATAAATAGCGTCAGCGCCCCATTGCCCAATTGCCCGGGCCCATAGGTGTTGAATGGCCGCACCACTGTGGCGGGCAGCCCATATTGTTGATGATACGCAATCGCCAAATGTTCTTCGGCTAATTTTGATACCGCATAGGTCCAGCGGGCCTCGCCGACCCGACCAATGCTGGTGCGGTCGCCTTCAGAGGGCCGCCAAGCGTGTGTGCCAAACACTTCGCTGGTCGAGAAACACAATACGCGCTCACAATTGTCTAGCTTCGATGCCGCTTCGAGTGCATTCACCGAACCGACCATATTGACGCGCATGGTTTGCACTGGCATTTGCATCACAAAATCGACCCCGGCAATGGCAGCGCAATGCACAATCACCTGTGAGCCTTTCATCGAGCGGCTCATATGCTCATAATCCATCACATCCCCTTGAATAACCGTCAGATTGGGGTGATTTTTAAATGATTTATTTTTAAGTGCGTCGCGTAGCAAGCTATCATAAACCACGACTTTATTTTTGTCTACCAATTTGCCAACCAGTGTTGAGCCGATAAACCCGGCCCCACCAGTGATAAAAATATTCTTACCTTCAATCATAATTAAATTTTTAATTTCCAACGCCAACGCAACTATAGTCGAAACCCGCTGCAATCAATGCCGAAGCATCATACGCCTTGCGCCCATCGATAAGCACTGGTGATGTCATGGCTGTTTTAAGTTTGTGAAAGTCGAGCGATAGATAGGCTGTATGTTTTACCATTAATACCGCTGCATCGCAACCTTTTGCCACCGCGTAGACATCCCCCCGATATTGTGCCACAAACGGATCATGAATGATGACAGTTGCACCCGATGCCTGTAAATGGGCGACTAACTTTTCGCTGGGTGTGTCGCGGGTATCATCGCTATTTTCTAAATAGCTATAGCCCAGCACCAATACCCGCGCCTCGTTAATGGCTTTGCCCTGCGCTCTTAGCCGCGCCGCCACCATGTCAAACATGTGCTGTGGCATAAATTCATTCACCGCCCGTGCTGCCGGAATCAATTGAGGGAATTGAGAATTAAAAATTGAAAATGCAGAATTGACTTGCGCCTCCTCCAAATTTTCATTTTCAAATTTCAATTTTAAATTTAAACCAGCCGCTAACAGCCAAGGGTCTTTGGGGATGCAGTGCCCGCCAACGCCAGCGCCTGCCAATAACATATTGCGCCCCGGGCTTTTGTTGACCAATTGTCGAACTTTCCATACATCGCCACCCACCGCCTCACATATCAACGCCACTTCATTGGCGAAGGCAATTTGCACATCACGATAGGCGTTTTCGGTGGTTTTTACCAATTCGGCGGTCAAAATATCGGTTGCGTCAAGATCGGCGTTTGGGATAATGTGCCGATAAAGGGCTACCATGGCCTGTGCAACCTCGGGGGTGCAGCCGCCACAGGCGCGGCTCAGATTGCGCAAATTTTGCAGCAGCAACCCCGGCATCACCCGCTCTGGGCACATACCCAAATAAATTTTAGATTGAGCATCTGATTCTTGCCACTTGCCACTTGCCACTTGCCATTTGCCATTTGCTTCTAAAATTGGCTTCACCACCTGCAATGTTGTGCCCGGTGCAACCGTCGATTCAATAATGATAAGCGTTTCGGGCTGAATAACTTGGCTCAGGCTACGTGAGGCGGCCCGCAGTGCATGATATTGTGGCACATGGTTGTCATCGACTGGTGTTTCGACATTTACGGTAATGATATGCGCTTCGTGCAAATCGGCATAATCGGTGGTGGCGCGCAGCCGCCCACTGCCAATCACCTCGGCCAACAATTCAGCCAGCCCCGGCTCATTGCCCTCAATTGGGCTGATGCCAGCATTAATTTGGGCCACGCGCTCGGCTTTTAGGTCAATACCAATGACGCGAAAACCGACGCGAGCAAATTCACAGGCAACTGGTAAGCCAACATAACCCAAACCAACCACCCCGATCACGGTATTGGCTGGGGTGGGGGAGAATATAGATTTAAATGACATCATATTGGCGCATTAGGCGCTAAATTGTATAACTTGTTGGGTTATGCTCGATTGAATGACCGCTTGTGCTAACATCACCGCTTTTAGGCCATCTTCACCCGTCACAGCTACTGGCCCGCCCTCGACAGCTCGCAAAAATGCTTCAAGCTCAGCGCGTAGCGGTTCGCGTTTGTTCACCACGTGGCGAATCATACGCCCCTCGCTCATACCGCGTAATTGGCGTAGGGCATCCCATTCACCTGCGGTTGTGCCATTTTCATAAAAATATAGGTCTTGGGTGATGTAATCGACATGAAACATGCCGCGCTCGCCAATCACGCGCATCTCGCGCACTTTAGTTGGGGTGAGCCAATTGACCGAAAGTGTGCCAACCGCGCCGTTGCTCATGCGAAATAACGCCGTCAGCAAATCTTCGTGGGTGCTGTGTATTTGGCGTTGGGTTTCGGCAAACACCCGCGTATATTCGGCATCGGTGACATAGCGCATCAAATCGAGATCATGAACCGCCAAATCGATCACGACACCGACATCGCGCACGCGAGCCGGAAATGGGCTTTGCCGACGCGCATCGACTTGAAAAATGCGTCCAAGTTCGCCCTGCAATAGCCGTTGTTTTAGCTCGATCACGGCGGGGTTAAAGCGTTCGACATGCCCCACTGTCAGCACCACCCCACAATCGGCGCATACCTGTATGATTTGGCGGGCCTCGGCGACATTAAAGGCGATGGGTTTTTCGATGAGCAAATGAATACCGCGTTGCGCGATTTCGAGCGCCACTTCTAAATGGTCGCCGGTTGGCACTGCCACACTCACGGCTTGGGGGCGCTGTTCATCGAGCATTTGGCGGTAATCGGTATAACTTTTGCCGCCATAGCGCTGCACCGTTTGGTTGGCGTTGCCGGCAAATATATCGGCCACCCCAACCAACTCAACATTGGGTATTTCAGAGTAAACCCGCGCATGGTTACGGCCCATTACGCCTGCGC
>CAZLOF010000397.1:641-4957 GCA_964560745.1 uncultured Thermoflexus sp. | reverse complement strand
GATTGTATACAATATTCAATCTTCTTTTTTGATAAAACAGAGCGTTTTCAGACGTTTAAGGAGATCCAATCGTGAGCAGCAATGTTTTTCGGGGCTGTATTCCGGCTTTGATGACGCCGTGCAAGGCGGATCGCAATCCGGATTTCACTGCGCTGGTGAAGAAGGCCAAGGAGCTGATCGGCCTAGGGATGTCAGGGGTGGTCTATTGCGGCTCGATGGGCGATTGGCCGCTGCTGACAGACGAGCAGCGCATGGAGGGCGTGGAGCAGTTGGTGAAAGCGGGTGTCCCCGTCATTGTCGGCACCGGCGCACAAAACCCAGCGCGGGCGGCAGCACTTGCGGCCCATGCCAAGAAGGTCGGTGCTAAAGGGTTGATGGTGATCCCGCGCGTGCTTTCGCGAGGTCCCGTGCCGGCGGCGCAGAAGGCGCATTTCGCGGGCATCCTGGAAGCCGCGATCGATCTACCGGCCGTCATCTATAACAGCCCCTATTACGGCTTCGAAACCAAGGCCGAGCTCTTTTTCGACTTGCGCGCGTCGTATCCACATCTGGTGGGCTTCAAGGAGTTTGGCGGCGCCGAATCGCTGAGCTATGCGGCAGAACACATCACCGGCCGCGACAAGTCACTGGCGCTGATGATTGGGGTCGACACGCAAGTGGTCCACGGCTTTATCAACTGCGGTGCGGTGGGCGCGATCACCGGTATTGGCAACGTGTTGCCCAAGCACGTGCTCCAGCTCGTTGAATTGTGCCAGAAAGCGGCGCAGGGCGATGCCGTTGCGCGCTGTCATGCCAAGGAATTGAATGACGCGCTGATGGTGCTCTCCACCTTCGACGAAGGCCCAGATCTGGTGCTGTTTTTCAAACATATGATGGTGCTGGAAGGCAATCCGGAATTCGCGCTGCATTTCAATGCCGGTGACGAGCTTTCTGCCAGCCAGAAGCATTTCGTTGAAACGCAGTTGGCGCTCTTCAAAAATTGGTACGCGAATTGGGAAGGTCGCAGGTAAGCGGCCTTTCCCAACGCTTGTTTAAAATCGCCAGCGAGCTACTCAGTGACGCGCGTCACTTAAGGAGTGGAAACCATACTCTTTAGAGTCTTTTTCTGACTTAAGTATTTATAAGCAATGATCTCGTGCATGTCATAGGTAGCAGTATGTCTAAACATCTTTTTCTCCTGACAATTTTGGGCTTTAGCTGCTTTGGAATCTCACAGGAAGTCTGGGCAAATGATAGCTCAGCCGCTGTTGGGCTCGGTGGGCTTGAGCTCATTCAGAACAATTCGATCAGTTTAGAACGCGAAGAGCTTTATCTTTTCCCTGATAAAGTTCGTGTCGTCTATCAATTCAAAAATATGACGGATGATGATGTCGAAACGCTGGTTTCATTCCCGATACCACAATTGCCGCAAGGTATTACGGGTCATTTAGGGGAGAGTGGATACCCTGATTTCAAGAATTTCAATTTTATAACAACGGTAGATAACGTTTTAGTAAAGCTCGACTACACGGAACGTGTAGAGATAAATGGGCAAGATGTTACAAAGCGTCTAAAGGAACTAAATTGGCCTTTTTTGTGGTCTATGGATTATGACGACAAATTTTTTTGGGCTCTTAACAACAAGCTGAGTAAATCTGAGAAAGAAGCTTTTATCAAAGAAGGTTTGCTAAAAGATGTTGGTAGTGGGCAAATTGTCATAAGGCCCACTTGGTCGCTCGTTGGATTTTTTACGCGGCATCAGGTCTTTCCTGCTCGCAAAACTGTTGAAGTAGTGCATGAGTATGTGCCGTTGGTGGGCAGTTCTCTTGCCGGAAATCTTGATGCTGAATTTCGCATGAACGCGGATAGAAAAGCATATTTCGCTAAGTATTGTATAAATAATGACTTCTTTAGCAAGCTTGACCAGACACTGGACCAGGGAGATGGTCCCGACGAATCTCTACTGTATACATACTTCGAGCATTGGCTCAGCTACATATTGAAGTCTGGCGCTAACTGGCGTGGCCCGATTAAGGACTTTCGCTTGGTTATCGATAAAGGCGCGGCTGACACTCTGATGAGCACATGCATTGATGGCCTAAAAAAGATCGGACCAACTCTTTATGAATTGCGCAAAACGAATTTTGAACCAAGGAGAGATATAGACATATTGTTTGTCACCTGGTGGTCTCGCGAATAAAGTCTTTAGTCGAAGCGACGACGGAAAGTTTTGCGGAGTATTGCCTAACGACCATTTTACCGCGCACGACGGTAACCATGTGTCGATATCGATCGAGAAAGACGCTCAAACCACACATCCAGCTTCTTCAGTTGGTCAAAGGTATATGGCTTCAAAGCCTCTCAATACACTATTCGAGGGCCATGCCTCAGCAGTTGGACAGGGTCTGCGCCGCATATTGGGCCTTGTGAATGCCTCGTGGGCTCTGGCGGGTAGCGTTGCTATGGTCGCACAGCTTGAAACGGTAGGACTTGTGTCGCATGCGCGGGGATTTGTCGATATCGATCTCGTAATAGGCGATCTTGCTAATCTACCCGCTATACTATCCAAAGATTATTTATGCGTGCATCTCCACCCAAACGCGAGAAGAGGGCAGATTTTTGCTCAATTTGTACATCCTGTCGACGCAATAAGGATCGATGTGTTTCGTCTGGTTGGCAACGCACTGTCACGGGCGACCCCGTTCAGGTTCGACGGTTTCGATGTCCGAGTTCTTTCGCTGGAAGATCAGATTGCCAAATTAGCATCACTGTGCATGAAGCTTGCGCGAGGTGGTACGGTCGCTGAAAAGCATGCAATAGATTTCGAGTTACTATTGAATGCGGTGTCGCCCTCTCAAGTCGAGGACGCATGGGCAGATTATCGAACGATATCCGATCCGGTGACTTTTGAGATCGCTGCGTCCTTCGTGAGAGCGCTGATTTTGGATCGATCCGACCTCTTGATCATGCCCGAATTCTCGCAGGATCTCACCTCGGTATGTTCGCAATGTAAATCGATGCCACCCTACACAATCTCATCGTCAAATCAGGTTTTTGCAGTTTTGGGCTATGTTTGAGCAGGCAATGCCGGCCAGGCTATAAAATAGCTTGTAGCTATGTTTTAACGCATTGGAAAAATGGTGGGCGCGACAGGGATTGAACCTATGAGTCCTTACTATGACAAAACAAGTATCTCCTCTCTGAGGCTCGCGGCAGAAATGCTCCACTCAGCCGGGCTCGATACCCATACCGGCAAAAATCATTATAAGTATGACCGAGATAGTGAGGAAAAAAAGTATGCAAGCAAAGATAGAGATCACGACGACCTTTATAATGCGTTTGTAATTCATTTATGAGGCCCCCGATATTTTCTCTTTTAACGATAAAGTAATTTTCTCATCAGGAGAGTGATATTTATCACCATCGTCTTTCTTTTAGGTATCGCTTTTTGGCTATAGCTTACCGGCTGAGATATCTTTGGATAGGGCTAATAGATAGCGATTATTTCGTGATTATTAAGAGAATATAAAACTATAACGCCGCCTAGGCCTGAAGGGCTATGTGCGCTTGCATCATTGTTTTTTGATTTCCGACGAGGCGACAATAAGGAAAACGAAATTAATCTCGAAACCCTCTCACTGGCTTCGGAGGCGTCCATCCCACCACCATCGAAGCAAAATTCTGGTTGCCAGGCAGCTTAGGGTTACCGCACGAAAGTATCGATGGCGGACAGCTCCTGCTATAAGAATTGGTCTTGGCTGGAGCATAATTGGCATTTGCTAAAGTAACGGCAACAGGAAAGGAGAGGCGGCTACTCCTTCTTTCCTTCTGTGGTTAGTCCAGATCACCGACGTCGCTCAATTGGCGAGTCGGCATGGCGGTAAAGCAATGAGAGAAAAATTTATTAGATCTTTGCCGAAGGCGGGACTTGATAATCGTGAAGCGTCGATTTCAACCAGTCGACTTCCGACGCGGTCATATCTCGTTTTGGAATCACTATACCGTACACTTGACCAAGCCAGATAACGAAGCATCGGGTGTTTTCGGATAGACCCGTGTAGGACGCGAGAGCGTGGCTTCGGTAGCCCTCTATTTCGCCCTGGGTATCGTGAAGAAAGATGCTGTGTTCATCGATCGTAAGCACTTTCCTGCCACAGAAGCTATCCGGCTTAGCGGGATAATCCTTAAATATGACCGCCGTCCTCTTGCTTAGAATCATTAACAAAATTCGATCACAGAAGCATCGAGCGCACAAAAGAAGCCCGAGAGCTGCGGCGAGAGCAGCCGCCAATTCTATAGTGCCGCTATACAGAAGAACTCCTAAATCAAACAGAAGG
>CAZLOF010000397.1:0-631 GCA_964560745.1 uncultured Thermoflexus sp. | reverse complement strand
CAGATAAAGATGCGGAATGTCTTTAATTTTTTCGATGCGACACGCTTCCACCGCTGATGTGCTAAGAGACAGAAGTCAGTATAATCGGAAGGTTCAACAGTAAAGCATATCCGCAGACGCTCGATAGTTTTCTCGCTGCTGAGAGTATCCTCGAACATTGTGGGTTGCATTCCTTTGATCGACAAGGTGGCTTCCATTGAGCAGATGCTAAAATTTACTAGCGACTGCGAAAAAACAAGTAGTAGACGCCCAGCAGCACCACCGTAACTAGCCAGCTCATCCATCGAGAAAGCTGACCTAACTCCGCGCCCAGAAGCGATGTTGATATATCGACCGCGAGCAGCCCGCCGATCGCAATAATTACTTGTTTAGTTGTACTCCATCCGCGCGGGGCCACTATCACGTCGCGGATATCGTCGCTCCCATAATTTCGCTCGGGCAAGCAAATGCCGCGCTCTTTAAGCACAGGACTCAAGGCCGCCAGCGCTTCTGGTGTCAGTGTTTGTCACTCCGCCGCTAAGGCAATAAGGTCCTCACTTGGAAGACTGCGGTAGCGTTTCGTGATTTCGTTCACATAGCTCTCCGAACTTTTTGACCAGCAGTATAACCACTGTCGAGCACAGTTCATCTG
>CAZLOF010000396.1:0-4968 GCA_964560745.1 uncultured Thermoflexus sp. | reverse complement strand
ACAATACCCTACATCATGCAACAACGAACTTTAGGCAGAACCAACATTCAAGTGTCATCCATTTGTTTGGGCGGCAACGTATTTGGCTGGACAATTGACGAGGCCACCTCGTTTGAGGTGCTCGACGCTTTTGTGGCGGGTGGCGGCAATTTTATCGATAGCGCCGATGTGTATGCGGCATGGGCGCAAAAAGCCGGTATTTCAGAGACCATTTTGGGCAAATGGATGAAGGCACGCGGCAACCGCAGCCAAATTGTGTTGGCCACCAAATGTGGCAGCGAAATGGGGCCGGGCCAAAAAGGCTTGAGCAAGGCCTACATTATGCAAGCGGTCGAAGCCTCGTTGCAGCGCTTACAAACTGATTACATTGACTTGTATCAATCGCACGTAGACGACCCGACTGTGCCGATGGAAGAGACGATGGAAGCCTTTAACACTTTGGTGCAACAAGGCAAAGTGCGGGCGCTCGGTTGCTCAAATTTTAGCGGCGCACGTTTGTATCAAGCGCTCGAAGTGAGCGCCAAGCATGGCTGGGCACGCTACGAAACCATTCAGCCGCGGTATAACTTGGTTGACCGCGACATCGAGGCCGACCAATTGCCCATTTGCCGCGCCGCCAGTGTCAGCGTTATCCCTTATTACGCGCTGGCGGCCGGTTTTTTAACCGGCAAATATCGCAAAGGCCAGCCTTTGCCCAGCACCGCCCGTGCTGCCAATGTCAATACCCGTTATATGAATGACAAGGGCTTTGCCGTGATCGAGCAATTAGACGCGGCAGCCAAAGCCACCGGCGCAACGATGGGCCAAGTGGCGGTGGCGTGGTTGTTGGCGCGCCCGGGCATCACTGCCCCCATTGCCAGTGCCACCTCGGTGGCGCAGGTGAATGAGTTGGTCGGTGCGGCTGCGCTGAAGTTGGATGTTGCATTGGGCTAGACAGACGACTCAAAGTCGTCCCTAGAGGCTTCGTCGAGTGTCCCCCTTCGGGGACGCAATTTCTGCCCGCGTAGGCGGGCAATCGGCGAAGCCTCTAGGAGCGACTTCAGTCGCTGATCCACTTGACTTACAGAGATAGGCGAAAATCGTTTTACTTCTTCCTTAAGCTGCGCAATTGTGCCTGCTAAATATCATGATTCGAGATCACATTAAACACGCTGTTGAAAACGCCATCGCGGCGGCACAGGCTTGTGGCGATTTGCCCGCCTTTGCCGCGCCCGCCGTCACCCTTGCCAAACCGCGCCCCGAAATGGGCGACTATGCCGCCTCGGTGGCGATGCAATTGGCGCGGGTCGCCAAAATGGCCCCACCCGCCATTGCCCAACGTATTGCCAAACATTTGCCGCCCAATGCGGCCTATACCGCCGAAGTTGCGGCGGGTTATCTCAATTTTCGGCTCACGGCGGCCTATCTTTCGGGGCAGGTGAATGCGATTTTGCAAGCGGGTGACCAATGGGGCAACACCAATTTGGGCAACGGGCAAAAAGCTCAAGTGGAACATGGCAGCGCCAACCCCACCGGCTATGCCACTATCGGCACGGCTCGTAATGTCACCGTTGGCGATACTTTGGCCAATACATTAGAAGCGACGGGTTATGTTGTGCACCGTGAATGGTATGTGAATGACGCTGGCTCGCAGGTAAAGAAATTTGGGGCCAGCATTTACGCCCGCTATTGCCAACATTTGGGCAAGGATGAGCCGATGCCGGGTGGTGGCTATATGGGCGATGACGTGGCCCAAACCGCCCAACGCATTGCCGATAAAGTGGGCGACCAATATTTGCAGCAACCGCGTGACCAAGCCATTTTGGCTTTGGGGCGCTTGGGTATTGATAGCATTATGGATTCGATTCGCGCCACGTTGTTGCGCATGAATATTCGCTACGATAATTTCTTTAGCGAAAAATCGCTGTATACCAGTGGGCAAAGTGAACGCGCCTTGGCAATGTTGCGTTCCAAAAATTTGCTAATCGAGCATGACGGGGCGTTGTGGTTTAGCGAAGACGGTAGCCCCATTCGCAAAGGCCAAGGCAAAAAGAAAACCGATGCCGAATATGCCACTGAGGCCGATGTTAATGGCGATGAGGATGCTGGCGGCGAGGCGGAAGAAACCCAAACCCAACACGCCATTCAGGCTGTCGTGGTGCGCTCGGCCAAGGTCATTAGCGACCCCGATGAACGCGCTACCTATTTTTGCAGCGATATTCCTTATGTGTGGAACAAGGTGCATGAGCGCGGGTTTAACCCGGCGGTATATGTGTGGGGCGAAGATCATCAGGCCGATGTGCCGCGGGTGCACGCCGCTGCGCGGGCGCTGGGTGTGAATGACGATGCCGTCAAGGTTTTGATCTATCGCTTTATTACGCTGATGAGCGGCGGGCAAGAGGTGCGTATGGGCAAACGCAAGGGCAACGCCATTTGGATTTATGATGTGCTGGATGAAACCGGCCCCGATGCCTTGCGCTATATCATGCTTTCGCGCAGTATCGACACCAAAATTGTGTTTGATCTTGATTTGTTGAAAGAGCAAAACGATAAAAACCCGGTGTTTTATGTGCAATATGCCCATGCCCGTATCTGCTCGATCGAGCGCAAGGTAGAAGAGAACAGAAGCAAGAATACAGAATCAAGAATACAGAATACAGAAATAGAAACACAGGTGTTGAAATTTGAGCATGGGGCCGAGTTGAATCTCATTCGCAAATTGCTTGAGTTGCCAGAGATTGTAGAGATGGTGGCGACCAGTTTGCAGCCGCATCACTACATCACCTATGCCCGTGAAATTGCGCAGGCTTTTAGCGCCTTTTACGAAAATTGCCGCATTCTTGATGCCGCGCCCGATGTGGCGGCGGCGCGGTTGCAACTGGCCAAGGCTAGCCGCCTCACCCTCGCCAAAGTGCTACGTCTGATGGGCATCACCGCGCCGGAGAAAATGTAAATAATTACGAATTACGAATTACGAATTACGAATGGCTCGCAAGCACGTAATTCGTAATTCGTAATTCGTAATTCGTAATTGATTGACACGCATACTCAAATTTATTTGGTCGGGGGTGCTGCTGCTGCTGTGCATCATCGGCATCGGGTGGGTGCTTAGTCGCATCTCGTTGAATGAGGTGACGCAGGCCATTGGCCGCGCCGACCCGGTGTGGCTAGGGTTGACGGTGCTGATGTTGTTCATCAGCCAGCTTTTTCGTGGGTTGCGTTGGCTGCGGCTGGTGCAATGGGAAACCCGCGCTACTTTGGCCCACACCTGGTATCCACAATGCGGCGGGCAAGTCATCAATTGGCTGTCGCCGGTGCGGGTGGGTGATATTTGGCGCGTCAGCAAAGTGATTGCGCCCAGCCCACGCTCGCCTGCGCCCTCGTTGTTTTGGGCCGCCACCACTTTGCTCATCGAAAAAAGCAGCGATGCCTTGGCGATTGGGCTATATGCGCTGTCGTTGTTGTTTTTGCCTTTGCCGCAGGCCGTGCCACAGGGCATTGTGCAGGCGGTGGCCTTGGCGGTGGGTTTGTTTTTGGTGGCGGTGGCGGTGTTGGCGCTGCGGCCCGAACGCTGGCAAGCCCAATTTACCAAACGCTGGGGCAGTTTAGCCAAGCTCAACCTGAGTGCTGCGCCCGAGGTGCAGACCCGCCGTGATCAACAAGTGCGCACCCCGCGCAATTGGGTCGAGTTTGCCGTCATTTGCCTCATCATTTATGTCAATGCCGTCGCCACCAATGTGGCCTTGGCCTACAGCCTCGGCATGAGCACCGCCGTTGTGCCGCACATTTTTTATTTTGTGCTGCTCATGACCGGTATGGCCGCCAGCATGATCCCCGGCAATGTCTTGTTGCATCCAGCCTTAGCCGTGCTGGTCTTCCCACTGTTTGGGGTCGATCCCGCCCTCGCCCTCGCCTTCGGCGCGGTGCTTTATGTGCTCGGCTATGGGGTCAATTTGCTGTTGTGGGCGGTGCTGTGGCTAGTGGTCAATGGTTAGTGGTCAATGGTTAATGGTTAGTGGTTAATGATCAATGGTTCATTAACCATTAATCACTAACCACTAATTCTTCTTGCCTGCCCCATGCCTTGGGTGGTTTGATAGCCGACACCGGCAAAGAAGGCGTAATCGGCGAGTAGGTTGATGAGGCCGAGCCAATAGCGGTCGGGGTTGGTGGCGACATAGGTCACCTCGCCGACAAAGCCGCTGATGCGTGCCACATCATCGCCACTGCCTTTGCCGCGCAGCACTGCCGTGCGCAGCCGATAGCGGCTGATGGCTAAACAGGCTTCAGCAAAGCGTTTGGTTTCGGGTGGCAGGGCAATGGGCGCATAGGCGTTCCATTTTTCGATTAGGCCGCCAAACACGCTGGCGGCCATCGGCAATGGCACCACTTGCCCATGCGATTTAAACGCGGTCGGCGAGACAAACCGCAAGGTGATGCGGCGCTCGGCCCGCTCACGCGCTAACAAATAGGGCGCGGCCAGGGCCTCGTAGCTGAGGTTGGCGGCCCGCGCGTGGGCGGTGGCATCGGTCGTCCAGCCCGTCACCGTCATGCTCACCCCATTTAAATCGATGTGGCTGGGCGGCGGCGTTGCCAACAAGGCCGTGCTTAGCTCGGTCGTGAGGGTGGTGTAGCGCAGCCACAACCCATCGCCGGGGGCAGCCGTCGTAATGCCCACAAGGGCTTCATCCTCTTTCAAACCCCAGTTTTAAGGTTCGGAAATTTCGCTCCACTTCACCCCAATAATGCCCCTATTTTCGCGTCATCACCTCCACTCAGCAGGCAAAATGTGCCTTTAAATGCACTTTTTGTCCTACCATTTCCGAAAAATCAACCTTAAAAAATGATTTGAAAAAAACCGCTTTTTTCGGTCTATTTCGACAATTTACCTTCATGAGTATAGGGCATTTGAGGCTAAAAAAGGGGGAGTTGTTAAAAAATTCGTGATATCCTCGATGAGCCATGAGCCATGAGCCATGAGCCATGAGC
>CAZLOF010000395.1:0-4997 GCA_964560745.1 uncultured Thermoflexus sp. | reverse complement strand
ATGGCAAAAGAGAAATTTGTAAGAACTAAGCCCCACTTAAACATCGGCACGATGGGGCACGTAGATCACGGCAAGACGACCTTGACCGCTGCAATCACCAAAGTGTTGGCGATGAAAGGTGGTGCTAGCTTCATGGCCTATGATCAAATTGACAAGGCCCCCGAAGAAAAGGCCCGTGGTATTACGATCAGCATTGCGCACGTCGAATATGAGACCGATAAGCGCCACTATGCCCACGTCGATATGCCCGGTCACCGTGACTATATTAAGAACATGATCACCGGTGCGGCTCAAGTTGACGGTGCAATTTTGGTGGTCAGCGCACCAGATGGCCCAATGCCCCAAACCAAAGAACACGTATTGTTGGCCCGCCAAGTGGAAGTGCCAAGCATCGTGTGTTTCTTGAACAAAGTCGACATGATGGACGATCCAGAATTGTTGGAATTGGTTGAGATGGAATTGCGCGAATTGCTTGACAAGTATGGTTTCCCGGGTGATGAAACCCCTATTATTCGTGGTTCAGGTGCAGCGGCCTTGCAAAGCACCAGCAAAGACATTAACGCCCCCGAGTACAAGCCTATTTTGGACTTGATGGACGCATGTGATTCTTATATTCCACAACCTGTGCGTGAAACAGACAAGCCATTCATGATGCCTGTTGAAGACGTATTCTCAATCAAAGGCCGTGGCACGGTAGTGACGGGTCGCGTTGAGCGTGGTTCGATTAAGGTTGGCGATACGGTCGAAATCGTGGGTTTGAAGGATACCCGCACCACGACCGCGACCGGTTTGGAAATGTTCCACAAGGTGCTAGAAAGCGCTGATGCTGGTGATAACTGCGGTGCATTGTTGCGTGGTATTGAACGTGAAGATGTTGAGCGGGGTATGGTGTTGGCCAAACCCGGCTCCATTAAGCCACACGATACATTTGAAGCACAAGTATACGTATTGCGCAAAGACGAAGGTGGTCGCCACAAGTCATTCTTCACAGGGTATCGCCCTCAGTTCTACATCCGGACAATGGATGTGACTGGGAATGTGACCTTGCCGGAAGGGGTTGAAATGGTGATGCCTGGTGATAACGTGACAATGAAAGTGCAATTGATTGCACCCGTCGCTTTGGAACAGGGTTCAAAATTCGCCATTCGTGAAGGTGGTTTGACAGTAGGCGCTGGCACCATTACTAAGGTGTTAGGTTAATTTGTGATTTTGAGTTTTGGATTTTGGCTTTATAAGCCCAAAATCCAAAACTCAAAACCAAAAGTGGAAAGATGGCAAAGCAAAGACTTCGAATTCGGCTAAAAGCATACGATCATCGCTCGCTCGATATGTCAGCGCAGCGAATCGTAGAAAACGCAGAGCGCGCTGGCGCCACGGTGGTTGGCCCCGTGCCACTCCCGACAAAAATTGAGCGTTTTACGGTTCGGCGCTCACCTTATATTGATAAGGACTCGCACGAACACTTTGAAATCCGTACCCATAAGCGTTTGATCGATGTTATGGATCCAGATTCGAAGACAATCGAAAACCTGATGCGGTTGAATTTGCCCGCAGGCGTAGATATCGAAATTAAGTTGTAATTAGTAATGGGGTAATTTCGCGGTTAAATTGCACTTTTGTGGTTAAATCGTGATCTCGAAAAATTTCTAATTCTTAACAACCGAATATAGGGACTATGCTGATGGCGCTCGTCTGGACTTATCGGTAAGCAGCAGACTATCTTCCCAAGTAACCATCAGCCAATGATCCTGAAGCACAGTCAAGCTAAAGCGCCCACATGCGCTTTTATGCCAATGATTGAAATATGAAGAAGCTGATTGGCCGAAAGGTCGGCATGACCCAGCTCTTTGATGAAAAGGGCAACGTTACAGGGGTTACCGTTATTGAAGCGGGACCAAACTATGTAACGCAAATTAAGACAATGGCAAAAGAAGGCTATGATGCCATCCAACTTGGATTCGGCGAGGTTCAGGCCAAGAAGTTGTCACGCGGTGAGCTTGGACATTTGGGCAACTTAGCCCCAAATGCAAAATATCCAAAACGCAAAGAATTGGCAGGTGTTCCACCGGTTAAGCACTTATACGAAAATCGTATTAAGGCAGCTGATGGTATGAAAGCTGGGGATGTCGTTAAAGCCGATATTTTTAAGGCTGGCGAATTTGTAGACATCTCTGGCACGTCTAAGGGACGTGGTTTTGCAGGTAACATCAAACGCCACGGGTTCCATCGTCAAAAGAAAACACACGGTGCCTCAGACCGTGAACGCGCACCAGGCTCCATTGGTGCAGGCACAGGCATTGGTCACGTTGAAAAAGGTACTCGCATGGCTGGTCACTTTGGTGATGAAGCCCGCACTTCAGTCCGACTTAAGGTAATGATGGTCGATGTAGAGCGTAATTTGATTGCGGTTGCTGGCTCTGTTCCAGGTGCAAATGGTGGCGTGGTGGTGATTAAGGAGGCGAAAAAAGCATGAAAATCGCAGTCAAAAATCTCCAAGGGCAGCAAGTAGGCGAAGTTGAATTGCCAGACAACATTTTTAGTGTTGAAGTCAATCAGGCATTGATGCATCAATCCTTGTTGCGCCAAAATGCAAATGCACATCTCGGAACTCATAAAGTGAAGACACGCGCTGAAGTCAATCGCACAAAGAAGAAAGCATTTGCGCAAAAAGGTACAGGCAATGCACGCCAAGGTAGCCGTAAGGCCCCACATTGGGTGGGTGGCGGTGTTGCTTTTGGCCCAGTGGTTCGTAGCTATGCTCAGGCCATGCCTAAAAAGATGGTGCGTGGTGCCATTCGTAGCGCTTTAACTCAAAAGTGCCTTGATCAAGAAATCATCGTGGTTGACTCTTTCGAATTGGGACAAGCCAAGACTAAAGATTTTGTTAATGCAATGAAGGCATTAGAGGTAAACAAGGGTTTGGTGGTGTTGCCAGCACATAATGAAAATTTGGAACGTGCTGCCCGCAATACCGAAGGCCATAAAACACTTTTGTCGGGTTATCTCAATATTCGTGATATTTTTACACACGACAAGTTGGTTTTATCACTCGATACCCTGAAGAAGGTTGAGGAGTGGCTTGGTTAATTTGAAAATTTAAATATTAGCTTTTGAATTTAAGGCTAATGTTTAAGTATATAAATTGAGAAAGTAAAGTATAGGCGTTACATTAAGTATTGCGCCTGCAAAACAAGAGGAACGAAAGATGCATCCATATGAAGTGCTGAGACGCCCGCTCATTACTGAGAAGACGACATGGCAGACTGGTTATGAGTCGCCACAGTATGCCTTTGAAGTTGATGGTCGTGCCAATAAGCAGCAAATTAAGGAAGCGGTAGAGATTGCTTTTGACGTAAAGGTAACACGTGTCAATATTGCCGTGATGCCAAAGAAAATGAAACGCAATCAACGAACACGCCGCTCAATGATCCGCCAATCGGAATGGAAAAAAGCCGTTGTGCAAGTGCGACCTACCGATCGTATTGGCATATTTGAGGGGGTAGCATAATGGCAATTAAGTCATTTAAACCGACTACACCTAGCAAGCGCATGATGACGATGTCAGATTTTTCTGACATTACACGCGATACGCCAGAAAAGTCTTTGGTGACTGATTTGCGTCAGCGCGGTGGTCGCAATGCTTTTGGTCGGGTTACCACACGTCATCAAGGCGGCGGACACAAACGCGCATATCGTATTATCGATTTTAAGCGCAATAAATTTGGTGTGCCAGCGCGTGTTGCTACTATTGAATATGACCCTAATCGTTCATCACGTATTGCTTTGTTGCACTACGCCGATGGCGAGAAGCGCTATATTATTGCCCCGATTGGTTTGAAAGTGGGTGATGATGTGATGAGCGGACCTGATGCTGAGGCAAAGGTTGGCAATTCGATGCCATTAACAAACATTCCGGTTGGTACTACAGTTCACGCTATTGAACTGCGCCCCGGCAAAGGTGCACAAATGGTGCGCTCGGCTGGTGCTGGTGCACAATTGTTAGCGAAAGAAGGCGATTATGCAACCTTGCGTATGCCAAGCGGCGAAACCCGCATGGTATTACAGGCTTGTATGGCGACGATTGGCCAAGTTGGAAATACAGATCATGGCAATATCAAGTTAGGTAAGGCTGGTCGCAGCCGCCATTTGGGTATTCGTCCGAGTGTTCGAGGTATTGCAATGGACCCCGCCTCCCATCCACATGGTGGTGGTGAAGGTCGGTCGCCAATTGGTATGCCCAGTCCTAAGACCCCATGGGGTAAGCCAGCATTGGGTGTTAAGACGCGCCGTAATAAGCGCACGAATAAGTTTATTATTCGTCGGAGGACTAAGTAAGCTATGTCACGATCTCTGAAGAAAGGACCCTTTGTTGATGCAAAATTGCTCAAACGTGTTGAGACAATGAATACAAAGGGCGAAAAGAAAGTATTGAAGACTTGGTCACGTTCATCTACGATCTTCCCTCAAATGGTCGGTCACACAATTGCTGTGCATGATGGACGTCGTCATGTTCCCATTTATGTAACTGAGAACATGGTTGGACATAAGTTAGGTGAATTTGCACCAACCCGAACCTTCCGTGGGCATATTTCGAAAGATTCGAAGGATGATAAGTAAACCATGGGACAAAAAGTTTCAAGTAAGTTGGCTAGTAACGAAGCGATGTCAATCGCACGCCATATTGGTATGTCAGCCCAGAAAGTTCGCTTGGTCGTCGATCTGGTGCGAGGTAAAAAAGCTGTTGACGCTTTGACTTTGTTGCGTTTTACGCCAAAGGCGGCTGCTGAGCCAGTGAGCAAAGCAATTCAATCTGCTGTTGCAAATGCCACAGATCGCCATTCGCTAAGCCCCAATGATTTGGTGGTGAAGCAAATTTGGGTTGATGGCGGCCCCAGCCGTAGCTGGCGTCGTTTTGGCGCGCGTGGTCGGTTCCGTCCGATTGAGCGCAAGTCGTGCCACATTAACGTGGTTGTTGGTGAGGCGGCTGAGTAAATTTG
>CAZLOF010000394.1:0-5003 GCA_964560745.1 uncultured Thermoflexus sp. | reverse complement strand
GAACAAAACTGGCGCAATTACACGGCGTTGAAATCACAGCGATTGAGCCATTGGTGATTGAATTGCCGGATGCCGATGCTGCCATTACCCAGCTACAAACCGCAAATATTGACGCGCTGTTGCTAATCAATGGCACATTTGCCTTGGGGGGCCTCGCCATGAGCTTGGGTAAAACCCTCAATGTGCCAATATTGCTATGGGCATGGCACGAACCTGCCGAACAAACCGGCAAATTGCGCCTCAATTCACTCGTTGGGGTCAATGTCAACGCCAGCAATTTATATAAACTCGGTTTCCGCCCCCAAACTTTATATACCGCTCACGACGATGCCGACGCGCTGCGCAAAATCGGCAACTTTGCCCGCGCCGCGGCTGCCATTCAAGACCTTAATGGCCTGCGCGTCGGCATGATCGGCGGTCATGCACCGGGCTTTGACAATTTGGCGGTCAACAAAATGGCACTGCGCAAACAATTGGGGGTCGAAGTGGTCGAAGTCGGGCTACAAACCCTCATCTTGGTGGCCAATGCCCAATCGACAACCACTCAGCCGCCCGCCCTTGCCCCCAGCGATGAATTTGACGACATTAGCGAAACCAGCGAAACCCAACTGAGCAAATATGATGCGCTGGTTACGGCGGCGCGGTCATTGGCGGCGCAACAAAAATTCGATGTGTTGACGCTCAAATGCTGGGGCGATTTGGCCGAGCAATACGGCATTGCCGGATGTGGAGCCGTTAGTGTGCTGACCAGCGGCGGCCTCATCACTGGCTGCGAGGGCGATGTGTTGGGGGCCGTCACCATGCGCATCGGCGAGCAATTGACCGGCGATAAAGCCGTGTTGATGGATTTGGTCTCGACCGACGCGGCAAGCAACACCGCATTGTTTTGGCATGTTGGCTGTGCGCCCGTGTGCTTGGCCGCCGCCGGACAACCTAAACATTTATTCTCACATTTCGCTGGCGGCAAAGGTCTAACCGCCGGTTTTGGCTTGCGCCCCGGGCGTGTCACCATCATCCGGGTGGGCGACGATGGTGAAAATCTGCGCATTCTGGCGGCCACTGGCACAGCACTCGATACCAATATGCACATTCGCGGCACTGTGTCGCGGGTGCAGTTAGATAGCGATGTCGGCACATTTTTGCACGAAGTTTTGGCGAATGGGTGGGAGCATCATGTCGTATTAGCCTACGGCGAGGTATTGCCCGAATTACAAGCCATCGGGCAAATGTTAGGTGTGCCTGTTATTACAAAATAAACTGAGGAGAAATAATGCAAATTGCACTCATTGGGCTGGGAATTATGGGCGGCGGGATCGCCAAAAACATTTTAAAAGCGGGTTATGCCCTCAAAGTGCATAACCGCACCCGCGCCAAGGCCGATGCCTTGTGTGCGGCTGGGGCGCAATGGGCCGATACACCGCGTTTGGCTGCCGAAGGAGCCAACGTGATCATCAGCGTGGTGGGCGATGACGCGGCCTCAAAAGCCACGTGGTTGGGCGACAATGGCGCATTTGCCGCCATGCCTGCTGGCAGCATTGCAATTGAATGTAGCACCCTCTCGGCAGATTGGATGCGCGAATGGTTGGCATTGGCTGCGGCTAAGCAGATCGGCACGATCGACGCGCCGCTGGCTGGCAGCAAAGAAGCTGCCGCCGCTGGCGCGTTGCGTTTGCTCATTGGGGCTGAGGCTGAGGTATTGGCGCGAGCCATGCCGGTTTTAAAAGCATTCAGCAATGACCAAATTCACTTCGGCGCACCGGGCACCGGCGCTTTTTACAAACTCATCAATAACATGTGGGCAGCCTCGCAGGTGATGGCCTTGGCTGAGGGGTTGGTGCTAGCCGAACGGGCTGGGCTGAATATGGATTCGGTGCTGAAGGCCGTTAGCATCGGCGCATCAGGTAGCCCAATTGTCAAAGGCAAGGCCGCGCAAGTTGTGGCTGGCAGCTACGACGATGTGCATTTTGCCTTACGCTGGATGCACAAAGATGTCACCTATGCCTTGCGTGCCGCCGATGAAGCTGGGGCGACCTTGCCCACCATTGCCGTCACCCGCGAGATATTGCGGATGGCGCTACAACGTGGCTGGGGCGATTTGGATTGGCCGGTGTTTGCCGAGGTTTTGCGTGGCAAAGGGCTATAACGCAGTCTTTAACCTTCATCAGTCCGCAGAACCTGCGGGTTGGTGAAGGTTAATTGAAAATATTTTCTCTAGAAATTACCATTCGCAAAGCATCCCCGGCTTTCATCACAGGCGCACCAATAAACGCCTCGACAGCTTGATTATGCATATGCCCAGTATCAAAACTAATAAGCGCAACACATTTTGATTTTTTAGCTGCTGCAATAATTGGGGCATCAAAAGGGTCAGCAATAATAGACAAAGCTTCAATAATATCTTGCTTATCTGCTTCAACTAACCTAAACACCCCTCTATTCTCCATCTGCTCAAACTCAGCAATCAGATGAGGGTATTTACTTTCAATCCGTCTTTTTGCCTCTTTGAAAGCATATTCACTTGTAGTAAGAACAACTTTATCAAGCAAAGCAAGGTTAAACAATTCTCTTGAAGCGCCCGTTTTCGAATAAACAGCAGAAAAAATAATACTCGCATCAAAAAAGAAACTCAACATAACTCTTTATTGATTGGGTATTTCAGCAATATCTGGATACATCTCTTTAAACAACTTTGCCCGTATTGCAGCGCCGTCCTTCTTCCATTCATCGAACGGGATTCCTGTTTCTTCAAAAAACGCATCCACCTCAATTGCCTTATTTAGCAAAGCGAGTGTAGAACAAAGGACAATATCGCCATTGTCTCTCACAATAAATGACACCTCCTCGCCCTCTTTCACTTTTAACAATTGACGAATAGAAGCGGGAAGCGTAAGATAGCCCCTACTCTGTAATTTTGCGGTCATCACTTGCATACTTCACCTCTTGCTGTCTTTAACTGTATTAACTGTATTTTTGTAGTATAGCCTATCCGCAATAACCCGCCTATCTAATACACCTGCTGCAATTGCCGCAAAAACGCCGCACCAGCCTGCGCAATCGGCAAACTAAGATCGAAGGCTAAGGCGCGAATATGCTTATTACCCACATTAAACGCAGCTTGAGGAATAGCCGCAGGGTAAATAAGGATGCCATTGTGACAGTCTTTTAGCTCGGCATAGGTCACAATTTGTTGAATATCGCTGGGTGCGGGCGTATGGCTGGCCTTGTATTTGGTGTCGAGCACCCATTGCACCTGCCCAGCCAGATCACGAATGACGAGGTCGATTTTAAAATGCAGCGCCCCCGATGTGCCAATTTCAACCCGCTCTTGGGCAGCCACCTGTAGCTGAGGGGGCAAATGTTGGCGCAGCCAAGCCGCCACAAAACGCTCAAACAAACGTGTCATATCCACCTGAAATGGCAGCGCCTGATGGTCGCCACTCAGGTGTGACGGGCTGATATGCTCAAGAAAAAATTGGCACAACACATGCATAGGCCGATAGTCGGCATTGAGGCGGTCATAATACCGCCTTAAACAATCGGCTGGGGCGCAGGGTCGCAGCGACACTGTGCCAGCCAGCGCATGATACGCCTTACGCAACAAAGTTTGCACCGCTGGCTCACATTCACCCCCACGCAAAATAAGGTGTAATACCCATGCAATAATTTGGTTATCGGCAATATCGGCGCTATGATCTTCATAAGCGCAGGGCAACGTTGTTTGCCAAGGCGTTTGAGTATGTTCGCGCACTTGCAGTTTGCCCGCTAAATATGGCAAACGCTCAGTTTTAGACATATAAGCACGTGCTAGCCCTTTACGCACCCGATTAAGCACCCGCTGGGCCAAAGCGAGCGCCAAGCGGCTATAAAATCCGGTCACGGTATCACAAGCATATAATTCACGCCGATCAATCAACAAATTGAGGTCATAAACATAATCCCACATGCCGAACAATGAATGTAATGGCACTTTGGGTTGCACCTGAATCATTAATCCATCCCGCAGCGGAAAAATACCGATCCAACCTTCAGAAAGCAACTGCCATTGATATTGGGTTTGGCGCGTTGGCTCGCGCAGGTCCATTTTTTTGCCATAACGCGCCCAAATGAGTTCGGCATCGGCCTCGCTCAGCGCCTCACGCGGCAAGCGCGTGGTTTGTTGCTCAATACAGTGAATAATGGTCAATGGTCAATGGTCAATGGTCAATGGTTAATGGTTAATGGTTAGTGGTTAATGGTTAATGGTTAATGGTTAATGGTTAATGATGCCCTAATCATTAACCATTGACCATTAACCATTAAAAATGGTGGTGCCAAGTGGCTCGCCAGCCATGACGCGGGTAAGATTGCCCGAATGCAAGCCAGAAAAAATATGAATACTGAGATGTGGGTAAACCTGCACTAACTTGATCATATCGCTCACTTTGCTGGCCATGCCGCCGGTTACATCGGCCCCGCGTGATGCGCCCACGCCGCCGCGAATGGCCTGCCAATTGGCTGGGGTAATACTCGGCAAAATTGGGCCATCAGGGTAACGCTCATACACGCCTTCGGTTTCGCCTGCTAACAGCACCCGTGTCACGGGCAATGTTTGCGCCAAAAATGCAAATTCTTCTTCGGTCGAGGTAATTGTGCCGCCGCGCACCTCATCAAACGCCACATCGCCCATAATAAGTGGGGCTAACCCGTGTGACAAAGCGGCTTCGATCCCATCGCTTTTCATTTCAACAATACGCCCATCATGGCAGCGCACCAGCGCCGATGGTAAAAAACTCATGACTGGCACACCTGCGGCAAATAACGCATCGGCCACAATTCGGTTAAGTTGCGCCGCCGCCACCGACACATGCCCAAAACCGCGCCAGCCATCAGCATGATGAACACCGTCACGAGTGCCATATTGCTTAGCTGCGGCATGCCCAAACGAGCCACTGCCATGCCCCAAGAGGATTTTTGGGGTTGAATTTTGGATTTTAGATTGAATTGGCGCATAACCAAATTCATAT
>CAZLOF010000393.1:0-5009 GCA_964560745.1 uncultured Thermoflexus sp. | reverse complement strand
CTTGAGGATGGATCGTGAAATCGGCGGAACCTTTCATCAACTTGGAATTTATGCTCTAGGTTAACTAGCTGCTTATCATCAGGTTGGCACAAATGTTTAGCACATTTTGTGCTAGACTTTGCAAAAATACACTGTTGTCATCATTGATATTGCACAAAATGCAAAACCAACTCAATACCACTCCTGTTTTTAGCGAATCATCCCCAGCTAATGCTAATTCACCTTCGCTTAAATTGGCTAAACGCCAAATTGCATTGCCTCTTTTGGTGGCTTGCTTAGTGCTTGTTGGGCTAAACATCGGCATGAACCTCTTACTTGCACCTAAAAAGCCTATTCAAGCCGCAACAAAACCAGCCGCGCCCGCTGCCCCAACCCCTGCCCGAGCTGCACCGGCTGCCGCCCCAGCCACAACGCAAAATAATGTTAAAAATAATGCGACATGGGTTTCACTCATGCCTAAAGATGCCAATAGCGGCTTAGGCTCAGCTTGGGTGCCAATTTCGGGGCAATGGCAGGTTGAGGGTAGCGATTTTGTGCAAACGAAGGCCGATGGTTTTGACATGACTTTGTCATATCGCGAGAAAAAATTCAGCAACTTTGCGTTTCGCGTCAACCTTAAACATGATCAAGGCACTGGCGCTGGGGTGCTGATCAATATGCCAGATGCCACCCGTAAAAATGGGGCGCATGTCATTCGTTTTACCGATGACGGCAAAGGCATCTTTTGGGGCTATTTTGATGATAACGCTGTTTTTGTAGGGCAAGGCTTTGCAAATGCTACTTTGCCGCCAAACAGCAGCAAAAAACTTGAAGTGCAAAGCAGTGCGAATGCATACACCATTCTGTTAGATGGCGAGCCTATTGCTAAAGACGTGCCGCTTAAATCAAAAACAGGGTATATCGCTTTAACCAATTCTGTATCTGTTGCTCGGTTTAACAGCATAGAGACGGCTAATTTGGATGGCCCAGCCCCAGCAGCAAATGCTGGCTTTGAGGCCATTAATGGGCAGTGGGTGCAAGACGATAAACGGATCGAACAACGCAATTTAGCCGACACCGATTTTTGGATCAGCACGGGTATGCTGGCTGGTAGTTACCGGGTCAGCGCCAAGATCACCCTAAAATCGCCACAAAGCGGCGGCGGCTTTATCTTTCATATGCAAGACCCCAACGAGCGCAAATTGGCGCATATGGTGCGTTTTTCAAATGGTGGCAACCAAATTTTTTGGGGCAGTTATAACGAGGCCGGTGTATTTATGGGTCAAGGTGATAAAACGCTGAAACCGAATACACAAAGCCCCAATACCCATAATTTAGAGCTGATCGTGACCGCCAATAGTTACGATATTGTGGTCGATGGCGAAATAATCGTCAAACAAATCCCCCTTAATAGCAAAAATGGCTGGATTGGCTTGTTGAGCTATAGCGGAACAGTCGTATTTGAAGATTTTTATTTCCAATTGGGCAAAATTATTTAACACAGGCACAGCATGACACAACGCTTCTCTTTCCCCTTAAAAAGATTAAAAACGTTACCGGCATGGCTGACTGTGCCGTTGTCTGCCTTTCTCATTACCCGCATTATTGTGTGGCTTGGTGGTTATTTTGCTGAATTGATGCTGCCCAGCGCCACTGGCGATGGATTATGGCATGCCCGCCCCGATAACATTTGGCTCGACATTTGGGCGCGTTGGGACAGCGGATTTTATTTAAAAATCATCGAAGAAGGTTATTTCTATCAAGTTGGTGTCCAAAGTAGCGTTGCATTCTTTCCCGTTTATCCGCTTTTCGCCAGTTTGTTAAATACGGTGCTCGACAATAGCGTTTTATCTGCTGTGATTGTCAGCCATATTTGTTTGTTTTTTGCACTTATTTATCTTTATCGCCTAACCGAGTTTGAGTTTGACAGCGCCGCCGCGGCGCGGGCGGTGTTTTATATCGCGTCATTTCCAACCGCTTTTTTCTTTAGCGCGGTTTATACCGAAAGCACCTTTATCTTGTTTGCCATTGCCACTATGTATTATGCCCGCACTCGTCAATGGGGCTGGGCGGCGGTGATGGGCATTATGGCCTGTGCCACCCGTATTGTTGGCTTTGTGTTAGGGTTTTCACTGATTTTAGAATGGATGCGCTCGTTGGGGTGGGAATGGCGGCAAATACACCGCGCCGAAATGTGGCAAAAAACCGTACGTAATGGTTTGGCCGAATGGTATAACCTTATCTTTATCGGTATGATCGCTTTTGGTGTATTGAGCTATATGCTATTTTTATATCAAAATTTTGGCGACCCGATTGCTTTTTGGACTGTGCAATCGGCATGGGGGCGCAAAGAATCGGGCGTTATCGCGGTGATTGGGGGCGATTTATGGAAAATTTTGAACCAAGATTGGATTGCTGGCAAAATTTGGTGGCATGTCGCTGTCGATATCAGCGCTTTTACCTTCGTCATTATTGCCGGGTTTAAAGTATTGCGGCGGCTAGGCGCTAGTTATGCTATCTTTGCCTTTTTAAGCATCTTGATTCCCGCCAACAGCGGCAGCGGTAGCTTAGTTCGCTATGCGCTGGTGATCTTTCCCGTTTTTATGATGTTAGGTTGGTGGGGGCAACGCCCATGGTTAGATCGCCTCATCAGCACATTGTTTTGTGTGTTTTTGGGGATTTGTAGCGCTGTGTTTGTCAATTGGGTGTTTATGGGCTAAGGCCCAGCCCGCCAAACGCTGTGCAATTTGGCTTAACACTTCATCCGGCACGCCGTTATACACCGTCGATTTTGGGCGAAAATCGCACGGGTCATTGACATAATCGACCACCACCCACTGCGAATGGAGATCGTACGCGATTTCGGTCGAGAATAAATTGAGGCCACAGATGTTGGCAATGTGGTGCATCATGTCATATAGCGGTTGCAGTTGCCAACAGGTTACTTCATCCTCAGTTACTGGTGTTTGAATATGGGTTTGATCGTCGGCCCAACACAACATCACCTGACCCAAACAATAAAATAACCGAAACCATGCTCGCCGCTTGCCAAACAACATTGGCTCAACCCAAGGCTGGGCAATGGTTTCATCTTCGGGCCATTGCGCCCGCGCTGCCACAATCTCACGCCACGATGATTTTGCGCTCAGCACCCCGCTGCCGCCGCTGTGCGCCCCCTTCACCGAAAATTTGCCGCCCAATTGGCAGATATCGACCTCGGATATCACCGGTTGCGCCAACAACGAGGGCAAAATAAGCATGTGTGGTACGCGCAAGCCGTGTTGCATCAGCAAATAATGCAAAGTTGGCTTATTCCATGCGCGGCGGGCCAAAGCATAATCGTTAACGATATGCGGCACATATTGACCCACCGCCCCAACATGGCTATGGGTTTCGTCGTCCCAAGCCCGATCTAACACACAGCGTGCGCGTAAAGCGCCATTTGCCAATTGCTGCGGCACGGCAGCCACTGCTTCTTCGCCCACAAAGGCCACACATACAGTTTGGGCTGCACATGCCTGCGCCAGCAATTGGTTAAATTCAATGTCGTACTCCCACGACCACAGCACGAGCAAATCCAACATTTACAGCGTAATCAGATCGCGCTCAAAGGTGGTTAGGCTTTCACAGCCATCTGCCGTAATTACCACATTGTCTTCAATACGCACCCCACCCACCCCTTCGATATAAACACCCGGCTCGATGGTAAACATCATGCCGGGTTGCAAAATGGTGGTGTCGCCTTCCACAATATAAGGCGGCTCATGCCCCTCTAACCCCAAACCATGCCCAGTGCGGTGGGTGAAATATTCGCCATAACCCGCCGCAACAATCGCGGCGCGGCAGGCGCGGTCTACCTCTTGACACGCCACCCCGGGCTTGGCTGCGGCGCGTCCGGCGGCATTGGCGGCTTTTACGGCTGCATACATGCGCTTAGTTTCGTCATTGGCGTTGCCAAATACCACCGTGCGGGTTAAATCGGCGGGGTAATCATCCATCGTATAACCAAAATCAATCAGTAACACATCGCCATGATTGAGCTTGCGTTCGCCAGCATTGCCATGTGGGAAGGCTGCACTGAGGCCAATTTGCACCAGCGGCGAAAATGCCACGCCATGCGCCCCGCGCTTCATTGCCGTTGCTGACAACATGCCCGCAATTTCGCGTTCGCTTTGACCGGGCTTAATTTCTTCAAGCACATCAGCCAATACTTGTTCGGTCAGTTGAATGGCGCGGCGGGTGGCAGCGATTTCTTCGGCATCCTTGGTCATGCGCAAGGGGCCAATCACCGCATCAGCTGACACAATATTGACGGTTGGGTCGGCCTGTTTAAACAAGCTATATTCGAGAAAACGAAAGGCACGGGGTTCTACGCCGATGGTTTTACCGGCTAGGTTCATGGCGGCAGCGGCTTGTTCAAATGGCTGGGCATAAGGCACGCCATCAACATAGCTAAACACTTGCCAATCGAGCTTGACTGGGCCGCTCATGGCCTTGCCAACCTCAAACCCCGGCACGACGATGCCTGGACGGGCATCGGGATCAGCTGGGAACAATAACACAATTGGGCGCTCTGAGAGGTGCATATGTAGGCCAGTGAAATACAGCATATTCATGCCCGGCACAATGGCGACATAATCGATACCAGCGGCTTGAGCAGCCGCCCGCAAACGTTGAATTCTTTGATCACGCATATAATTCAGATTGTAACCCCAGTACAAGTTCGTAAATTAAAAAGGAGAACAATCATATTATGCGAGGAACCGTTAGTTTTGTTTTAGGGATCATGTTTGGTGGCATGATCGGGGCCGTAGCTGGCCTTGTGCTGGCCCCCTATGCTGGCGAAGAAACCCGCGAGCGGATTCGGGCCAATGTCGAAGAGATTATCAATGAAGGGCGGCAGGCCGCCGAGTCACGCCGCTCTGAGCTTGAGTCGCAATTAGAGCAATTGCGCGGTGGGTAATCGTTACACCCAAGCAGCGTAAAAATTTGAGGGGTTGCCGATTTCACTCCCCTGCGCAAGCTACGCT
>CAZLOF010000392.1:0-5009 GCA_964560745.1 uncultured Thermoflexus sp. | reverse complement strand
TAACAAAAAATTCTCAAATTTTCAAAATTCGTTTTTGGTTATTTTTAAAAAACGCATTTTTAAACTCATTGATTGGATTATCTCTGAAATTGATTTACGCTACAATTCATATTTGAATATGGCAATGAAAATCCCAGCATTTGGCTCAGCAACAACACTTGTAAATGTGATCCGTGAAGTAGATGTGCACGCAATACGCACTGCTGCCGAGACCCCATTTGTAATTGCCTTTGTCAGCCGCGATATTCCAATGGCCGAGCATTTGGTCGATCTGATGTATCGCGGGGCGCGTGAGCATGATCTACCCTTGCGACGCACCTGCGCAGCCCTGCCCCTCAATACACGCAGCGATATTTTGCAAGAAACCGATATTGTTGTCATCATTGTACGCGAAGGTGACGCAAATGACAATGAATTGCGTTTGATGCGCGAATTAACAAAAGGCAAAACTCAAGTCATCGTATGTTTATTAAATAATGCAGCCAAGGCCAATTTTATTCCACCACTGCGTCAACACTGGCTGCCGGCCAGTGTTGTTACTTTGCACACACCAGTCGATGATGAAGATGCCAGCCAAGAATTAATTAAAGCCATTCGCTCACTCAAAAAAATTGACGAATTGTCGTTGGGGCGGCATTTACCGGCATTTCGCGAGCCAGTAGCACGGGCATTTATCGAAGAAGTCGCCAATGCCAACGCCGCATATAGCTTTAGCACGGGGGTGCTCGAAGTGGTGCCCATCGCCAATATCCCATTAAATGCCGCCGATATCTTCGTATTGACAAAAAACCAAGCCATTTTGGCTTACAAAATTGCAGTGGTAATGGGTTTAGAGACCGATTTTAAAGAAATTATGCCGAAATTGGCCGCTGTCGTTGGCGGGGGCTTTTTGTTTCGCCAAGCCGCACGGTCATTGGTGGGGCTATTGCCCGGTTTAGGCATTTTACCCAAAGTAGCGATTGCCTTTGCCGGAACCTATGCGACGGGTGAGGCCATTACGCGGTGGTGTATCAATGGCGAGAAGATGAACACCGAAGCGCTAAGAGCCGCCTATGAAATTGCATTGGCACGTGGCAAAGCAGTAGCCCAAAGCCTGTTAAATAAACGTAAATCGTTTGGGAGTGCTGACCCTGCACTCATAAAAACACCTAAAGAATAATCGATTTAAGACTTGCGCAAATCGAAACGAACCTTTTTATAGAGATATTACTCCCTATATGGAGTATCGTCATGGTGATAGGTCTCTATACAATAATTTGCGCTGCTAAGGCGTTACGGTCGGCGTTGCCGTCCATGATGCAGTTGGTTTAGCGCCAAAGCCATCTGGAGGCATTGTAACTGCTATGGTTGGGCGCAATGGAGCTACATTAGGGGTGGCTGTGCCCGGAGGCTGCAAACCGCCGGGGCCTTGGGGGCCATCGATGGGTGGTGCGGGATGGGTTATCGTTGGGGTAGCAGTTGGCAATATTTTTGCATTTGGGGCCACAATCAGTGGCAAATACACATTTTTTTTTTGTTGTTCTGACTCATTTGCAAATAAAAATAGCGCAGAACCAGCCAAATACAGTGTTATTGCAAACAAAATACTTACGCCCCAATTAAAAACAAAAGTATGGGTTTGGCGCTGAATTTTCATAATCAAGCCTCGTAAGAGGCCTGAATCGTCTCATATTCTTCTCCATTAATAAACCATCGTTTGTAGCATCATCTTTTATACTTTTGCTCCATGCAACATCGCTGCAAGTAACAAGGAATGTATATTGATGTTTCAATCGATTGATGCGGGGTTTAGGTCTTGTGCAGAAATAAAAGTGCGTAATGTGCAAATCGGCGGATTGCCTAATTCAATCGAGGTAAGCGCAGCCCCATTACTATTGATACGTAAATCATGCCAAGGGATAAGTAAGGGTGGATGGGCTATTTTAAATAAAGGGTTGACTTGCAAATATAACCCTTCGACACAAATTTTTAAGTTTAATGTGCCACGATACGAAGCAACGCCCAACATGGCAAAAAAGCCATTACGCCATTTTCCCGCGGGTTCGTGATCTATTCGATAATATTTTGCAAGTCGCCACCACCCACCTGTCAATGAAATTAACACACAAACAAACGACCAAATACCGATAAAAACAACGCAAAACCCAATGATGATGAAGGGAATAAGAAGAAATGATGCGTTTTCCATCTGATTTAAATTATCTTTTTTTATTTTAAAACGGGCGGTATTGTCGGTATTGGGGTAACAGTGACAAGCACTTTGGGCGTTGGCAAAGCTGCCGCGCCAGCCCCGATCTCTTTGCCATAGCCAATTGGCGGCGGATTGTTGGCGATATTGGTTGGGATTGCCTTGGGTGTGGCAAGCGTTGGCACAATAGCCACAGTGCTCATAGGGGTTGGCAAGGCCTTGCCGGGTAAATAAATCACAGGTCCACTGGGGTATTTAGGCGTAGGGCTAGCCTCATTGCGAGCAACAGGCTGAGTCGCATAAGGCGAATTGGCTGGATCAAAAATATCTGTCTCAACCGTAGCAGTTGCGGTCGGCTGAGGCTGACCACTTGGCGTCACAATAGGCTTTGGCTCACCACCACCAATTGCGCGAACTGCTGTCGGGCTAGGCAAAATTAACGGGCGCACGATGGCAGCTCCATTGCCACTTGCAGCAAGCTTTGGCGCGATTTTGACTGGGGCCTGATTCGGCATTATTTTGGTCACAGCCCTCGATTGTGGTATTTGGGTCGCAACAGCACCCGCACGAGCCACAGTTACATTAATAGAGGGCGTTGCCGAGGCAGTAACAGCTTTATCATTATCTTCTGGCATAACAGTTGCGCCCTCACCACTTGCTCGTTGCCCACCCCGCCGAGAAGCCCCCAAAAACGCCCAACTATCATTTGACCGCAATTGCCGATTTTCGATTGCCAGCGAGTCGGACACGCTAGGTTGCACCTCTGCCAACGGCGACAAAGCACAACTACTTAACGCCAAAATTACCCCACCCGATAACATTCCTAACCATAATTTCGCATTTTGCTTGATCTGTAATTGCGCCCGCATCGCTTCGTTACTCCTGTTGCAATGTTAAAACTTAGAAAAAGAACGCAAGTTATCACATAATAATTCGCGTTAGTTGCAAGCATATCTATCTTACCTTTACTTTCAAAAATTTGAAGCAATGCAGGATCGGCCTTTAGATGTATTAATATTTAAGTTGAAAACGCTTTGAATGTTAATGATATTCATCACGTTTGTTTAGATGATATTTTCAGTGATAGATAATTATTTTTGACATTTTTCAAGCGTGTCCGATTTGCCCATAACACTAAAGCAAAAAAGTTTGAATGATGTTAACAAGAATAGCCTCTTGAACAAATGGTTGTAATCGGGTTTGAAAACCCAGTCAATGGTCACAATGATATATAACACTAAAAATATTATTTATAGCTAAGCGCATTTGAGATTATAAATATTATTATTTTATTGAAAATATAAGTTATTTTATCGTTTTTGCACTGTTTATTGATTCGCTGCGCTGCCCGAAGAGTGGTTCGTCACTCAGAAAAATTTAAAAAATTTAAGGTTGAATCGTAAAAGGTTGGCTAAATGATGAGCCATAACATAAATAAAGCGCAGGCCTTTGACTGATTTTTTATCTCTGGCAAACTAGACACTTCCGAGCCGAGAGCTAAGAACCAAGATCTGCTACACTTGCATCTTGGCTCTTAACTCTTAATTCTTACTTCTTTTTACAACACTACGCCCCTCGGCTTCGGCATGTAATTGGGAAAAATCTCGGCGATTTTGGCATTGCCCAAGCGTTTGCTAATGATTTCACTTAACACATCACGATAATCAGTGGTCAGCGCCAAATCACCATTATCGAGGTTTTCTTTGGCAAGGCCCGGCCATGTGCCATGCACTTTGCGGCCTACCACGCCCCCGCCCAACAAAAACATGGCATTAGCGTGCCCATGATCAGTGCCACCGCTGCCGTTTTCCTCAACCCGCCGCCCAAATTCGCTCATCGTCACCACCAGCACATTTTTCATCTTGTCGCCAAGGTCAGCATAAAATGCCCCCAGCGTATCGCCAAGCTCAGCCAGCAACCGCGCCATTTGGCCCTCGGCCCCACCTTGGTTGATATGTGTGTCCCAGCCGCCAATGTCGATACACGCCACCTCTAGCCCAACCTCGGCCTTAATCAACTGCGCCACTTGCATCATGCCAGTGCCAAAATCGCCACTGGGGTATTTTGCGCCATTGGCAGGGCTATAGCTGGCAACATTCACTTTGCTCAATAATTTCACCGTCGCTTCGATCTCAGTTGCCGATTGTTTGAGCAGGGCATCGCCATTTTCGGGCGCAGCATACATCGCCATCAGGGTTTGTTGAATGGTAGCAGCCTGTGCCGCGTTGCCCTTCAAATGAAAATCGACAATTGATTTCATCACTGTTGCACTAACCGACCCACGCAGTGATGACGGCAACATCGTGCCCATACCCACCGCCCGCAATGGCGAGGTATTGCCATTATTCAAGGTCATGAGATGCCGCCCTAGCCAGCCCGTGCCCAATGATTTGTTACCCGGCGCGCCGGCCTCCATATACTGCATGGCATCAAAATGGCTGCGAGTCGGGTCGGGTGAGCCGCAAGCATGAACCGGGGCAAGTTGACCGGCATCCCAAATTGGTTTTAAGCCTTTTAGCGCTGGGTGCAGACCAAAAAAATTATCGAGCGCAATGGCGCTTTTGCTATCGCCTGTTTTAGGTTGGGCAATGGCTAATTTGCTGCGGTTGCGGTAATAATTGCTATCGCCCACCGGCACCAGCGCGTTCAGGCCATCCATCGCCCCACGCTGAAAAACACACACCAACACATCACCGCGCGGCGCTTGCCCCTGTGGCGCAAATGCTAATCGCGGCATCCACGATGGCAAATTGATTTTAATTTGTGATTGAAGCATAAATCTCCTTTTTAAGTGCTGAGTGCTGAGTGCTAAGTGCTGAGT
>CAZLOF010000391.1:0-5016 GCA_964560745.1 uncultured Thermoflexus sp. | reverse complement strand
GGCAGTCGGCTCTTTGCCCATAGGAATGCCGGTCGATTGATCAATCGTCGGCACGGCACAACGCGCACAGGGTTTCACATTGCCAAAACGCATCCCGCCCGATTCCAGCTTGCCAATCTGAAAATCCTTCCAGCCATCATCGGCATAAGGCTGGTCAGGGTTGCCGTCAATCACAATATTTGGGCGAAAACGATCCATTGGCAATGGCCTAACTCCGGCTGGCAACCGTGAATTGAGGTCAGCCAATGCTGCCTCTGACGCTAATAAATACGGGTAGCCATCGGCAAACCCAACTTGGTCGCCCGCCTGACGCGCAAATAATGGATTCACAGCCCGCACATGCCCATCAGCCATGCGCACCAAACGCACTTTTGCGCCTAAAAAGTCACTCAACCATTGCCCAAACAAGTCACCTTGATCAACTGCCTCGCACGTGCTACGCCACACCACCACCTTATATTTTTGTCCGCGATCTCCCACCTCAGCACTCAAGGGCTGCATATCAGGGGCGGTCAACGTCAGTATGTCTTCAAACATCGTCGGCGCAATGAGCGCCATGCGCGGCAAAACACGCTGTGTCAAAAATTTTCCATCGCTGTCTACCAGCATCATACTGCGGTCATGTTCAATGCCGCGCACGTTACACGGTGCGTGAGTTAAATGCGTGCCCTTGCACGATTTGATCGGGTAGGTAATTAGGTCTGTGATTTTCATACGCACTTGTTTACTCTGACTTGGATAATAACAACCATTGCCGCGCTTGATCAACTGAAGCAAAATCAAGCAATGCCTCGCCAAACTCGGTGAGGCGATCAATGCTCAGTTGTCGCAGTTGCAATGCAATATCTAGCGGCAAATTGCCAAACCGCCGTTGAAACAAACGGGTTGCTATTTCGATCAAACCCGCCTGCTTACCCTCTAGCAAACCAACTTGCTTGCCCTCTAGCAAACCAACTTGCTTACCGTGAATTTCCCCTTCCAAGAAAAGTTGTTGCGCTATTGTCATTGCACCCTCCCGAGCTTGCTTATCGATAAATTCTTCTTGAATTGTTTGTTCAAATTGATCACGCGACAATTGTGTCGCGCTTGTCATGACGTATCGTAGCACAATTTGCATATAACGCAACATTTTTTCACACGGCAACCCACGCAACCGCCGCAAATACGGCTAGGGCGCAACCGTGATTTTGCCAATCACCAAACGGTTATCATAAACTGGCAGGGCGCTGCGAATGGGCAAACGCTGCCCAGTATTCGCGTCATACATGCCAACCAACACAGCGTATTCGCCCGTGGGCATGCCCGGCTTGAGCCACACAGCGCGTGGGTCAGTCACCGGCTGACCTTGCGCCCACTGGCTGGTAGGCCGATAACCGGCTGCGGGTTCGGCATCATTTTGCGCCACTGGCGGCCCATCGACCGGCCCGATATGCACAAACACTTTGTAATTACTGCCTAATGGCTGGGCCGCGTGCCATTGCAAGGTCAGCGGCACAAGTGCCCCAACTTTATAAATCATTGGCTCAAACTGAGCCACATCCAACACAATCTGCGCTTGAGCACCCAATGCCGCCGAAATAGCCACACTGGGTAACGCATTTTGCCGCGCCGCATATTGCGCCAAACGAATGTTGCCGATCCATTCATCACCGGCTTTATTGGCATAAAGCCCCAGTGCCTGCTCATACCAACCATTGGGGTCAGCCTCACGCTCGGCAAAATAAAGCACAAACAAGCGGTTGTAACGCTGGGTCAATTGCTGCACCTCAGCCATTACAGCCGCCTCTGAATTGGGCCGATAGCTAAGTGGGATTGGTGGCGCAATTTCATGTTCGGGCTTGTGATAATAGGTAAACACCTCCCACTGATTAGGCGCGTTGAATAACACGGCATCGCCCGGCTGTGCCAGCGCCTGCACCAGCCGCGCAATGCCACGATAATCATCGCGGGCGTAGGCGGGGTTGAAATATAAATTACGCAACGATGGGTAAAACAACAAACCCAGACCAAAGATAAAACACAGATTAAGGATTAAGGATTGGGGATTGGGGGTGCGCCTGAACAATCTAAAATCTAAAATCCAAAATCCAAAATTCTCTGCGCCTTTGGCGACCAACAACCCCAGCGGCGGCACACACACCAGCAGAAATTTGAGGTAGGCATCACGGTAAAGATTGAAAACAAAAAGCAAGGCGACTGGCACAACCAACAAGAGCAGCAAAATAAGCGCGGCATAAGGCTGCGAGCCGTGCCGCGACCTAGGCCACAGCCCAAGCAGCGCCAAAACGCCGACAATCGCCATCGCCCATGTGCTATCGCCCAACGGCAAAGTGCGCCCTACCACCAGCCAACGCGCCACATCGAGCAAGGCCGTGCGCAAAACATAATCTTGGGCCACCACTGACCAGCCTAACACCTGACGAAACGCAATCGGCAACCAAGGCGCGTAGGCCGCAATCGCCAGCCCATTCACCAACGCATAGATTGCCAACGGCTGCAAAATTTGCCCCATGCGGTCAAATTTGCGCGAGTGCATATAGCCGTAATACCACACGAACACCCCCAAGCCTTGGGCGATCATGGCGAAGGGGTAGGCATATTGGGTATATAACCCCGCGATGGTAGCGGCGAGGTAAATCAACCAATATCGCCATTCGCCCCAAAAAGGCTGTGGCGGCGAGGCATAACCTGAGCCATGCCAAACAGCGGGGGCCAAAGCGGCCTGTTGCATACGGCCCAGCGCCGAAAACAGCGCCCACGCAGCCGTGCTAGCACACAAGGCCAATGACGCATACATACGGGCTTCTTGGCTGTAATACACCGCAAAGGGCGATATCGCCACAAAAAATGCCCCTAACCACCCCACCCTGCGCCCAAGCAAACTGCGACCCAAAGCAAATGTGCTGAGCACGGTCAATACACCGCACAAGGCCGATAAGGCGCGCAGGGCAAATTCGCTCTCGCCCATTAATACTCGCCATGCAGCCAAAGCGATGTAATACAACGGTGGGTGAATGTCGCCCGCGGCCCCTTCGATAATCAGCCGCAGCGAACGCTCGGCGATACGGGCGCTATTGCCCTCGTCATACCAAAACGATTGGGCATCGAGGCCATAAAACCGAAGAATAAAAGAACACAGAATACAGAATATAGACTGGAGCCATTGATCTAAATTCTGTATTCTGTATTCTTGATTCTTAGCTCTTGATTCTTCCTCAACTGCCTCGTTGTTCAAAACGTAATCCATGCCCGCGCACGGTGACAATATATTCGTGATCGGGGTCACTTTCGGCGATGCGGTCACGCAGGCGGCGCACCAGCGCGTCAATAGCTTGCTCGCTCACGCCGTAGGCGCTTTCGCCTTCCCACACCCGCTCTACAATTTCTTGGCGGCTGACCAAATTGCCATTGGCGTTAATCAACATCTCGAGCAAACGATATTGCTGCACCGATAACGGTGGGTCTAGCTCTTGCTCAGCCAAAAAGGTGCGGCGGCCCTCTTTATCGAGGCGGATACCACGCACCAAGGCCGCCATACCTTGGCTGATGGGGCGTGCATTCAGCGGCGCGGTAGCGTCATTGCCCACAAAAGCAATTTTGACACACAGCGCCACCTGTATTTCGTCGCCGTCTTGCAATTGCACTGGCTCGCGCACTTCTTTGCCATTTAAAAATGTGCCATTTTTGCTACCGAGGTCTTTTAGCCAAAAACCGTCGGGCTTGCGCACAATCTCAGCATGGCGACGGCTAATCTGGCGTTCGGGTAATAGCAAATTCGTGCCACCAACCTCGCGGCCCATCACTACATAGTCGCTGTCTAATAGCCAGCGTTGGCCTGCCATCTGCCCGTTTTGAATCACCAGCATTGGGATGTCTTGGTTCATCTTTTATCTCGTCATATTGTATAACAGCTAGGAAAGCCGTGAGCCATGAGCCGTGAGCCATGAGCCGTGAGCCATGAGCGTTAGTGTAAATTTCACGCAAAGGCGCAAAAGCGCAAAGATTAAAAAGACCTTTGCGCCTTTGCGTGAAAAAATTCTAAACCAGCGTTTGCCCTCACTGCACTCATGGCTCATGGCTCATAGTTTCTTCACGGCTTCAAAATCAGCTTGCCGGTTGTGCCACGCCCGTTAAGGGCGCGATGGGCGGCGGGGGCATCGGCCAAGGCAAACGTGCCACCGATATTGACCTTGAGTTGCCCGCTGGCGACCCAGCCTAAAATGTCGCTGGCGCGGCGTTCAAGCTCGGCGCGGGTAGCGATGTAAGCCCCCAACGACGGGCGCGTGATGAACAATGAGCCTTTGGCGTTGAGAATTTGCAGATCGAATGGCGGCACAGCGCCGCTGGCCTGCCCAAACAAGGCCATGAGACCACGCGGACGCAGACAATTTAGGCTGCGCTCAAAGGTGTCTTTGCCGACCGACTCATACACCACGTCCACGCCTTTGCCGCTGGTCAATTCACGCACGCGGGTGTCGAAGCCATCATAAAAAATTACCTCATCAGCCCCGGCGGCTTTGGCAATGGCGGCTTTTTCGGGTGTAGACACGCAGGCGATGACACGCGCCCCACGAATTTTTGCCATTTGCACAATGAGCGCTCCTGTGCCACCAGCAGCGGCATGAACCAAAGCAGTTTGGCCGGGCTGCAACGCCCATGTGTCATGGGTGAGGTAATGGGCCGTCATGCCCTGCAACATCAGCGCCGCCGCTTGGTCTGCGCTTACACCGGCAGGCACGGCCACCAATTTATCGGCAGGCACAACAGCATATTCGGCGTATGCGCCCAAGGTAAAGCCATAGGCCACCGCATCGCCCACCGCAAACGTGGTCACATCCGCCCCCAGCGCATCAACCACCCCTGCCGCCTCGAGACCGGGCGTGTAGGGCAAATTCATCTTATATTGCCCGCTACGCTGGTAAATGTCGATAAAGTTGATGCCGATGGCTTGAATGCGCACACGCACTTCGCCTTTGCCGGGTTGGGGCATATCAATGTCTGCGAGCCGCATTACTT
>CAZLOF010000390.1:0-5021 GCA_964560745.1 uncultured Thermoflexus sp. | reverse complement strand
GCTGGCGCGATAGAGGTTAACGAAATGGCCAGAATGGCAATCATCAAAATTAATGAGCGTAAAAAGTGTTGAATTTTTGAGGTCTTCATAATAAATATCCTTGTTTTAATTTTTATATCTGGCTAACAGTCTTGATGAAGCTAGTTATAAGAGATATGTATCCATTTAGCTATCATGGTTGCATCGATTTTGACGTTGAAATGGATTAGATTACACCAAATTTGATATTTGAAAATTGTTTGACTGCAACAGCCCCATTAACCCTATACAACAATGGGCCGAGTCGGTGTATAGGCAAATATCTGTGAGCTCAGCTTCAGTATTAAAATTCAGTTATGGAAACCCAAACTCACCGCCCCATCCGAGTGCTGATTGCAAAACCCGGTTTAGATGGACATGATCGCGGCGCAAAGGTCATTGCACGTGCGCTACGTGATGCAGGCATGGAGGTAATTTATACGGGGCTACGCCAAACCCCAGAAATGATTGCCGATGCCGCATTGCAAGAAGATGTTGACGCTGTTGGTCTCAGTATTTTGAGCGGCGCACATAACGAATTGTTGCCACGTATTGTGAATGTGATGCGTGATCGTGGTTTAGATGATATTCCTGTAATTGCAGGGGGGATTATTCCCGATGAAGATGTGATTGCGCTTAAGAAATTGGGCGTAGCTGGCGTATTTGGGCCCGGCACCTCACTTTCGTCTATTGTTGATTTTTTAAACACCACCTGTAAGCATTAAAATAGCAGATAGTGGATAGTAGATAGTGGATAGTAAAACTAACTATCTACTATCCACCATCCACTATCTACTATCTACTATCCACCATGCACCCACATACTACTTTTTACTTTATACGCCATGCGCGTAGCGAAGCCAACGCTGCAGATCGTGTGCAGGGGTGGCTCGATTCACCCTTAGATGCGCATGGGCGTGAACAAGCAAGTTTGCTGGGCGAGCGGTTTAAGCGCAAATCATTTCACGCCATCATTGCTAGCCCATCGCAACGGGCGGCACAAACGGCGCAGGCCATCGCGGTGCATCATGGCCTGATTGTGCGCAAAGACGAGCGTTTGCTCGAATATAACCTTGGCGCAATTACTGGCATGACTTTGCCCGAAATTCAAACATTTTATGGGCATGAGCGACATGGGCACACCCCACCCGGTGGCGAAAGTGTGCATGAAATTCGGGCGCGGGTCCAGTCATTTATGACCGATACATTTGCATCACGGATTGGGCAAACAGTGATTATTGTGTCACACGGCGGAACCATTAGCCAAATGATCGCTTATGCCATTGGGTTGCCTGCGGCTCGCCCACAGCCGTTTTCATTGGGCAACACCAGCGTGACCCGTCTTGAATATTCACACGGACATTGGAAAGTACGCTCACTTAATGATCGTCATCATTTGCTAAAAATGGATGATATTGACTAAGCGAGTGGCTTAACTTGGTAAAAAAGACGTATACCGATTTCACTATATCCTCCCCTGCGGTAGGCAGGGGAGGATATAGTGAAATCGGCGGAAACTCGCTTGTATTTGCGAATGTGACATTGTCAAGTTAAGGGTCAACGGCTTCGGTTGGGCCTTTCCAAATATCCAAAGATTCAATGGGCAATGCAAATTCTTCGCCATAAATAATCTCAAATCCACCCAATGAGATGACATCACCGGCCTCAAGTGGGCATTGCAAAATAGGATAACCATTGATTTTGGTGCCGCCGGTGCTGTTTAGATCAACGCACAAATAACGCAAGGTGTCGGTTTGCCAACGCAGTTCGACATGGCTACGTGACACGCGGCGATCATCAATCACCAAATCCATCTCGCGTGAGCGTCCAATGCGCACCAGTGCATTGCTTAGGGCAATTTGATGATCGCCATTTACCAGCAAAAATGGACGGCGGGGTAAGGGTTGTGCATTCACAGACATTATCAGATTTAATAAACTAGATTTTAGCCTTAGTTACGATCTCCCCATTTTCTGCAAAACAAACAAAAAATGATGCGGCTCATTATATTAATTATGGCCTAAATAAAATAGTCGTAGGCGTAGGCGTGTGTGTTATGTTAATCATTGGGGTTATTGTGACTGTATCGGTATGAATAACTGACTCAGTAATATTGGCTAAAACAGCCGGTAAGAACAACTGCGTGATCTCAAAAAATGGCTCTGGTGTTGATGTGACTACGAGCGAATGGGTGGGGCTAGGGGTTTGTGTAAGTGTCATTGTGGCGGTTGGGGTGGCTGCCGCCCAAACGGTCACAGCGTTCGTTAGCCGCAACGTTGCCGATACCCCAACGGCATTGGTCACGATGAGTTCAACCGAATAGCTGCCCGGTAGCGTATAAACATGGGTAGGATGAACTTGGGTGCTACTCATACCATCCCCAAATGACCAAAAGTTGCTTAAACCTTCACCCATTGAGGTATTGTTAAAAATGACGCTCAAGGGCGCTTCGCCACTGGCGGGTGAAGGTTGGGTGGCAAAATTCGCTTGAACAGGGTAAAACACCTCAATATTACGAGTGGCAGTAATAATATTAATCCCATTATCGGCAGTCACCGTAATAACCTTGGCCCCAGCCGTGTTCCATGTCATGGTGATATTGCTCGCATTCGATTCAGCCCGATCGACAAATGGTTGAAGGTCAGTGGCCTCCCACGTATAGGTAATAGGGCCGATCAGCGCCGCCGAGCTAATATCGGCCCGTATGCTTTGCGGGGTTTTAGCTGGCACAAAATCACTCATGCTCACCCGCAGACCAGTTAAAACGCTGTTTTGCGCATAATGAAGGGCTTTGAGCGCATTTAACCGTCCATAACCATAATATTGATCCCAACCCACCGCATCTTCATTTTTTGCACCCACTGGGTCATCGACACCATAGCGCAAAATACGGCGCACATGCTCAACTGTAAGATTCGGCAATAGGCTATAGAGCAAGCCGACAACCCCCGTAACATGTGGGGTTGCCATCGAGGTTCCAGTCATACTTGCATAGGTGTTGCCACGCATGGTGCTATAAATATCGACCCCGGGCGATACCAAATGGATGTGCGCCCCATAACTTGATCGAATATCGCGGTTGTCGTTACGGTTGGTCATGCCAACGGCAATGGTTTCGGTGAACGCGGCGGGATAATTTAAGGCATTGTTCCCTTCGTTCATCATGGCCGCCAAAATAGGCACATTGGCAAAATAAGCATAACGCACGGCATCTTGTAATGATAATGAGAAACTATTGCCCCCCATGCTCATGTTAATGGCCTGCACCTCATGATCAACGGCATATTCAATACCACTTGACCACCAACTGTAATACCCACGATTCTCTTCGTCAAGCACTTTTATTGCCAACATCCGGCAATTCCAACATACCCCCGCCACCCCGATCCCATTGTTGCTTTGGGCGGCTACAATCCCAGCTGTGTGGGTTCCATGCCCATTGTCATCCTGTGGAAAATCATCATTATTGACAAAATCATACCCCCCAATGACCTTTTTTGTCAGGTCAGGGTGCGATAAATCAATTCCAGTATCCAGCATCCCAATGAGAACGTTATTGGTTCCGGTGGTGATGCCCCAAGCAGCAATGGCATTGATATGCGCACCGGCTTTGCCATTCAGTTGCCCAGTGTTATTCAACCCCCATTGATTGGTCAAATATCGGTCATTGGGCAAAGCCGGGCCACCGTCTTGGTTTTCAAGCCTTAAATTGGTGGGGGGCAATGGGTCTGAGGACAAATTTGCAGCGCCAGCGCCAACAAAATCAGGTTCGGCGTATTCAATATCGGGGGCGTGCCTCAAAAGTGTTAATGCCTCAGACAACCCAAGATGCGAAGGAAGCGTCGTAATAAAAATGCGATCTAATCCGACCTTCCGTTTCAGTTTGCTATGGCCCTGATTTGCCTGAAAAAGAGGGCGGGCGCTCCCGCCTAATAGACTGCTAATACGCCCCAACTTAATAGCTTGGCTAACACTATCGTCATTATTGGCGGTGTAGGCTGGTGCGGCAACCCGCAATTTAAAAATCACACGGTTCGTTGCACTAACAGCGGGAGGCAATAGCATTTGTTGCGCCTGAACAGACGCGATAGGCAACATGCCCAAACAAATAAGGCTGACAATTAGCAGTATAGTAATGCCATATCGCATTGCTAAGATGCGTGGCTCACAATGGTGTAATGAAAGGTGCAATGAAAAGCGTGGCCTGCACATAGTATTTATCGTAAAACCTCAATAAAACAGGGGGGATAAAATAAATTTTCGTCAAAATCACTCTATCGCCTTTTGAAGCAGGGGCTTTGCCCCTGCTTCAAAAGGCGATAGAGTGATTTTGACACTACAGCTTTTAGGGTTACCTCTGTTTATTGAAAAACTACAGAAGCTACTATTAAAGCATAAAATGATAAGCCCTGTTGTTTCCATTTATTTATTTCTCCAATCTATTTCTAACCTTTTGCCTGTAAAGTAGACCCTATGGCAATGGCGCTTGAACTTACGGAACGACCAAAAGCAAAAGAAATTTATATGATCGCCGGTTGGCGACAATGGGCCGACGGCGGGGCTGTCTCTTCGGGCTTACCTCAATATCTGATCGATAACTTTGGGGCACGCAAAATTGGGCATATTAAGCCTAACGGTTTCTATTTATTTCAAACCCAAGTATCCCAATTTTTATTTCGCCCCCAAGTTAAGTTTGAAAATGGCTACCGCACAAGCATTCGCAAACCCACAAACGAAGTATTTTATTGGAGCAATGCCGACAATAGTAAAGGCTTGGTGATCTTTTTGGGCGATGAGCCACACATCAATGTAGATGATTATGTCGATGCCTTTTTTGAAATTGCCCAACAATTACAAGTAAAGCGCGTGGTGAGTGTAGGGGGGATTTACGCTTCAGTGCCATTTGACAAAGATCGTCATTTTTCATGCAGTTATAGCTTGCGGCACATGAAAGATGAGTTAAGCGAATATATCGTCAATTTCTCGAACTATGAGGGTGGGGT
>CAZLOF010000389.1:0-5035 GCA_964560745.1 uncultured Thermoflexus sp. | reverse complement strand
AAAGTAGGGGGCTATGGCTGAGATTGGAGAGGCTGAGGTCCCAACTGGCATTAGGTCTTCAATCAAGCGTTTTGACCCTTGATCGGCGATGATTGTAAAGATGGCTGTAACCAGCAGGGTTAAGTTATATGGGCGTAACAAGGTTTGGCGTACAGAGGTTGACATTATCTAAAAGACAAAGCTGATTATAAACATAACGCCGAAATCACCGTTCTGTTATCTCCTAAGAGAATAGCAGCATGGTGATTTCGGCATTATGTCTTTTTAAATTGCCACTATTTATTGAGAAGGTCTCTTTTTCCTATAAATTGAAATAATACCCACAACCTCAACCCAGCGATTTAACCTTAATGTTGCTAAGATCAAATCGCCAGATTGATATGCTCACTGATGATAACCGAAACAGAATTAGGGTTGTTCAATTGGTCTAAACTTTAACGCGGGTAATTGCCGCTCGCCTAGCGTAATTTTTACCCGCAGTTGACGATTATTTCGCAGAATCTTAATCGCAATTGTTTTGCCTGGCCGCTGACTAGCAATCATGCCCATGAGGGCATCGCGGTTTGGCAATTGAGTGCGCCCGATGCTGTGAATAACATCACCGGCTAGCAGACCCGCTTTTGCGGCTGGGCTACCGATGATGACGCGTTTTACAATGATAGGTTGAGTCTCTGCTTCGGGTGCTTGAACAGTTTCACTATCCAACTCTACCCCAAGAAAAGGCACCGAACCTTGAACGTTACCATTTGTCACCATTTTTTGTGAGACTATACCGAAGGTGTGACCATTTGTATTTAACATGGTTCCAAATACCAGTCTGTAGAATACTCAATAATGATTAATGTATCCTGAGATATAGGTGGGGTGTTGATAATTATTATGGATTTGGGGTGCGGGTGGGGGTGCTGGTTTTTGGTGGGCGTAATAAATCGATGATGCTGCTGCCGCCAGTGAGGGCACGGGTGGGCGTTGGTGTTAATAAGGGGGGCGGGGTTGGGGTGCGTGTTGATGTAGGGGTAAATGTTGCTGTACTTGTATTACGCGGGGTTGCACTGGGTATGCTGGTTGATGTTGGGGGCGGTGTGTTGGTTGGCAACGGGGTGAGACTAGGAGTAGGCGTTGATGTAAGAGGGGGCGGGATTAATTGCCAATCTATTTTTATTCGGCCTCGTCCACTACGATTAACATAAAAGACCTGCATGTTATAACTGCCGAGTACATTAATAGGCACTTCGATAGCGCGTTCGATTGTGCCTCCGCTATTATTTAGTTCGTTAATAATATTTGCATTGTTAATCAAAATTGCCACGCCGCTATCGGCAATGACATTAAAGACATATCGACCAGTGCGCGTAATATTAAGGGTTCCATCCCATTTGACCGAGAAGCCATCGAACGCAACACCGGGGGGCGGTAATGCCAACGACCAATCCATATCGATTTGTGGGTCTAGGCTTTTATAAATTACATTGCCTGTGTGCTGTAAGCTATTGTAATATTTGCCTTGGAAGGTACCGGGGGCGGCATTGACTTTGCGCCATGTTACCTCTATGGTGGCATTAAATTGCTCTTCCATATATTCCACTCGTATGGGATGTGGCCCAGCGGTGACAAATTGTGAGACGAGGATGGTGCGCAACGGCCCCGACCGATATTCAATGGGTGATGAGATGAGTTTGTTGTCGAAGAATAGCCGTACCCCATCATCGACTTTGATCATAAATTCATATTGATCAGAATCGGGGAAAATTTCGGTGCGTTCCCAAATTGCCGAGAAATTATCGACAGGGACATTCGGCGAGGGTGATCCTTCGCCCCAACTAAAGGCCAGATCTTTGACGGGTGCTGCCTCAAAAACTACATTCCCCGTTAGGTCTTTATTGGCATAAAAACGCCCAAACCAATAACTTGTTGCGTTGGTGGGCACGGGTGTGAGTGGGGCTGGGGTATTGGTAGGCGGAATGGGGGTGGTTGTTACAAGTGCCAGTGGGGTGAAAGTTGGGGTTTCTTGAACAGGCACAGGCAATGCCGTAATCAATGGCGGCAATAATGTAACCGGTGCAGGTGGTGTAATGCCGCTGCCGCATGAGCGGGCTGTCATACCGCCGGTGACCAAGCTTTTATCAATTTGCAATACAGCACAGGTTAGGCGTTTGTCTGAGCTGGCGCGGGCACGAATAAAATAGGGCGGGCTTAGATTGGTAGGGATGCGCAGATTATTTAAGACAAAAGTGCCATCGGCTTTTACCCGGTTATCGCCCAAGGCTTCGCCAATCAGTGTCCAGCGTTCGATTGGTGCGTTTTCGCTGCTCGATAAAAAAATATCAATGCTGTCTTCAGGTTTAAACCCATTGCCTTTTATCGTAAATGGTTGAATGAGAACAAAATCCCCTACAATTGATAATTCACCCACCCCCCAAGGGTTGGGGGTGATGGAGGGAGTGACAAGGGTAAATTTAAAAATGGGGAGAGAGGCATTTGCCACTAAGCAACCTGCGATTGCAGCGACGCCAATAATAAATGACACGGCTGCGATCAGATATTGTGCAAATCGTTTCTCTGTATCCATTGATAAGCGTTTATTTTATGTCAAAATCACAGCGCATTGATAATTTTGGGAGTGGCTATGTCACAGCAGTCTAGATCCCTCTTATTTTTTCGATGATGGTCTAACAGTTTACAATAAGCTTATCCCCAACTTTATGAATAATCAATCCACAATAAGAACGAGTCATGATGCCTACGCTTTGTTAGCGCGTTATTACGACCTGCAACATAGCGCCCTTATCGATGATATCCCAATGTATTTAAACTTAGCCCGTCAATATAAGCAAGCTGAGACCCGCGCAACGAAGTCCTCACCAGTGACAGTGCTCGAAATTGGCTGTGGGACAGGTCGGATTATGTCCCCTCTGGTGAGTGTTGGTATTCATGTGGTTGGGGTTGATGAATCTGAAGAGATGTTAGCCATTGCGCGTGAGCGTCTGAGCCAAATTCACAATGCAAAATATACGCTTATTACTGCCGATGCCTGCACCCTGCAATTAGAACAGACCTTTGATATGGTTGTGATTGCGCTCAATACATTTTTGCATAACCTTACTCGCGAAAATCAATTGGCAATGTTGCGCACGGCCTATGCCCATTTGCGGGTGGGTGGATCATTGGTGATCGATTTGCCCCCTAATGATGAAATGGCGAATCAGCCTGATGATGGTGAATTTGAATTTGAAGCGCGTATTATTGACCCAATTCAGCACACTGAGATCAATAAATATGTGTCAAGCCGCCTATTTTGGGCCAATCAAGAGCAGTTGTTGCATTACCGTATTGAAGAGCTGCAACAAGATCAAAAGATGCAGGAAACCCAAGTTGAATTTCGTTTGCGGCATGTTTTTCGTTTTGAAATGGACTTGTTGTTAATGATGGCTGGGTTTTCATCCGATCAATGCCAATGGTATGGAAATTATGATCTTGATTCATATGACGCTATTGGGGCACATATGGATGCAAACGCCCGTATGATTGTTATTGCTAAAAAATAATATGCCAATTCGCACCCGTTTAACCATTCTATATGGCACCATTCTTACCGTTATGTTGTCGGTGTTTGGGGCAGCGGTGTTTGCTATTGTGTCAGTGACCTTGCCCCGCACCGTAGATACTGTGCTGCGTGAAACCGCCAATGCCATTCTCGAACAAAGTTCTGGCCCGATTGATACGCTGGTTATTCGCGATTTTCCAAGTTTAGACAGCTTAACCGATGTGGGCGTGGCGGTGCAAGTTATTAACTTAGAAGGCAAAGTCGTTAACTCAAACCTTAAAGGCAGTTTTAGTGGTTATTTAGACCCAGCCTCGGTGCAATCGGCCTTAAGTTCGCCAAATGGCCCTTACCGCGAATATCAAACTACGGTGCGGTTGCGTGGCACGCGCCCATTACGGGTCTTTACCTATCCAATTCTTGGCTTACAGTCAGAGCAGGTTTTTGGTTATATTCAATTAGGCCGCCAAATCGATGATTTAGAGAGCGCCATTCAGAGTTTGCTATTTAGTTTGTTAATCGTTGGCATTGTTGGGGTGGTGCTTTCGGCGGCGGCTGGCGCGGCAATGGCACAGCGCGTGTTGGGGCCAGTTGATGAAATTACCCGCGCCGCCCTCGAAATTTCACGCGCCGATGATTTAAACCGACGTGTGCCAGTGACCAGTAATGATGAAGTAGGGCGCATGGGGATGGCCTTTAACGAAATGTTGGAACGCCTACAATCGCTCTTTCGCGTCCAGCAACGTTTGGTGGCCGATGTTTCACACGAACTGCGCACCCCATTAACAGTGGTGCGTGGCAACGCCGAATTGATGTATGCGATGGGGTGCGCCGATATCGAATCGATTCAGGCGATTGTGAAAGAAAGCGAACGCATGACCCGCATGGTTAGCAATTTGCTGTTGCTTTCACAAGCCGATTCGGGGCAGTTGCCCATGAAGGTGAAACCGCTCGATTTGGGTGCAATTTTAGAAGACATTGAGCGCAGTGCCAATATTATGTCGGCAGGCCGGCATGAAATTCGCATTAATGTGTGTGGTGATTTGATTGTGCGCGGGGATGAAGACCGCATGAAGCAAGTATTGTTGAATTTAGTGGATAACGCCATTAAACACACTCCCGCCGATGGCCGCATTACGATTTCTGCTGATTGTTTGATGGGGCCAGATAAAAATCACCAACAAATAAAACTGAGCGTCAGCGACACCGGTCCCGGCATCCCTGCGCCCGATTTGCCCCATGTTTTTGACCGTTTTTACCGTGTAGATAAATCACGCTCGCGTGAATTGGGCGGCGCTGGGTTAGGGCTGGCTATTGTGCGTTCAATTGTCGAGGCTCACGGCGGTTATATTGATGTTGAGAGTGTGTTGGGCGAAGGCACTACTTTTAACGTATGGTTGCCAGCGTATGAGCCAAATGTGGTTTAGGCGCGGCGGCGCGCCAAAGGCAACATTTGGGTGATGGAAAATGCGAACGCCACACCGCACACCCCAA
>CAZLOF010000388.1:3875-5053 GCA_964560745.1 uncultured Thermoflexus sp. | reverse complement strand
CAGATAAAAAAACATGGAAGTAAGGGCTACTGGCAACAGAAGTATCTAAACTCTGGGGCAATGAAGCGTTCCAAAATGCGTCTGAAAGTTCGCCTTCTTCCTTTTCGTTGAGATATTCATCAAACGGTTTTTGGGAAATTTGTTTAATGTCAAAGTCAAAAACGCTTTCGGGTGAACCCGAATAACGACTTGTCAAAATCGAGTAAACTAACCAACGTCTTACATAACTTTCAATAGCAACCGAATTAACGCCTAATTCTTTTAGTTTCAAATAAACTATATAAGCAAAATTAATTGCATTTTGTGAACGGATAAGTTTTGGCGAAATAAATCCTGCCGATTTAATTATCATCAAAAAGCGTTTAAAATTTGTTTCGTTGATGAAATTATTAACGCCAGTTTTAAGTCTTGCAAATGATGATTCAGCAATACTGGCTTCGTAAGTGCGTGTTTCAAAATTTCTACCCGAAAGCAAACTCACTAAATCTGAAAGTCGTCCTCGATTGAACTGCGTTGTAAACGCAACACGTATTAAATCGTTATAGTCAGGGTCATATAAATCTTCGTTCTCGGTTTTTAGCCATTGCATTTTTTGAAAAAACTCAGTTTTCGCAAAAATCTTGTCATTATCTACAATATGCTTATGAAACTCAGGGGAAACGGCCAAATGACAAAAGTAATCAATTGCTTTTCGCAACTCATTTCCGTTATATTCTGTATTTGATGCAATTTTGCTCATCGCAAAATCAGCTTGACTGAGCACAACACCTTTTGAGTTAATACGAATGAAAATCTCAGTGACAGTTTCTATATCTAAATCAGCCGACAATTCAATCATACCAATTTGTTTTTTAGGAATATTCACCAAATTTGAAAAAGCATTGCGGACTTGTTTTTTATCGGCGTTCGGATTGAGTTCAAAATATTGGTCGGCTATTTCAAAAAGGTCTCCGTTAATTGCTTCTGAAATATCAGGAAGCCAAGTTTTATCTTTTAATATTGCTGGATTTTGAACTTCAAATCTTTCGTCAATAGGATGAAAGGCTATTTTTATTTTTATACTTTCGTAAGTTTTATTGATTACATATTGTCCAAGAATTGCAGCTGTCAAAGCAGTAATGCGCTGTTGTCCATCAATAAGTATCTTTTTACCTTCACTTAAACTACCATCTTTAAGT
>CAZLOF010000388.1:0-3865 GCA_964560745.1 uncultured Thermoflexus sp. | reverse complement strand
ACTGTCCCAAACGAACGGCCTTTGAATTTCAGGTATTGCAATTTCGCCCGAGGTTACCCAAGCTAACAGCGTCTCAATTAATTGCTGGTTTACTGCGTATTTCTGCATAATTCTTTATCGTAATTTCAATATTTGTGGTATCGCCCAAAGTGACGCATAACGTTTCTCGGCTTGGCATAGTCAGATATCTTGGTCATTACTGTTCATATAAAACCAAACAACCATATCTTTTCTAAGTTATCCGTTTAGTATAGCGGATATCGATCTAAATATAAGAGAGGTAATAATACATTTATCAATATATTGTTAGATTGGCAACACCTCTAAATTTACGAAAAAAGTTAGGAGGTTGAACCTTTAAGACTATAAATATAGGCTTTGACCAAGTTAGTAAACCGGCTAAAGCCTCGACCTCATAGTTCTCTTTCTTATCAAGATTTGACGAAGGTATTGAGGAAATAGCGCTTCTTCTTATTCGCTTATACCAGTAAATGCATAAGAGACATACTTCAATTTCCCCCCCTTACCCCACCCCCGCCAAATCACGCAGCACCTGCAACGCCGACCCAAATACCTTGTCTTTGTGCCACACCATTTGCATATACCCGCCCAACGGCGGCCCCTGCCACGCCAAAATCGCCACCCGCTGCTGCGCCACATCTTCACGCACCGCCACCTCGGGCAAAACCGCAATGCCCAACCCCGCCATGACACACTGAATCTCGGCCTCGATACTGGCAAACTCGAGCACATCGGCTGGCACAACCCCAGCCTCAGACAAAGCATGCTCAAACGCCATGCGATAACTGCCACCGGCCTCGGTCAGCAACAGCGTTTCGTTACTCAAATCGGCAGGGCGCACTGCTGGCAACAGGCTTAGTGGGTGATTGGGCGGGGCGATCAGCACCACCGGCTCTGGGCGCAACACTTGGCTGTGCAACATCGGGTGTTGGCTAATATGGTCAAGCGTAAACGCAAGATCGAGCCGCCCCTCGCGCACCTCTTCGCGCAAATGGATGCTGATGCCGGGCTTCAGCACCAGCTTCACCCCGGGCATGGCCTGGCGAAATTGGCGCAACACCAACGGCAAACGATACGCCAACAACGTCTCGGGCGCGCCAATGCGAATTTGCTCACTATTGCCGCCGCCAATCACCCGACGGGCCTCGGCCTCAATCATCAGCAATTGTTCGGCATACCCCAACAGCTTGCGCCCGGCATCGGTTAGCGCCACTTTTTTGCCCAACCGATCAAACAACGCCACCCCCACATGACGCTCTAACGTTTGAATTTGGGCGGTCACGCTACTTTGGGCCATACCCAAGCCTTTGCCCGCCACTGTAAAACTGAGTTGTTGCGCTACCACCTTAAATGTAGCCAATTGATCAAGGTCAAGTGGTTTATTCATCGTATAATGTGATTGATTAAATTTTTTCAATCAAAAATTTCGATTAATTGTATCAGAAATTTTCATCGTAAGTGAATCAAATTATGAACACACCCCAATCTTCAACCCTCCACAACGTTTTAACTGGGCTGATGCGGCGATATCAGCAACGGGTTCCCGATGTCGCCCACATTACGGCAATAATGCAGCGTGAAGGGTTGATAAACAGTGCCGATGATATCGAAAACGATCATATTGCCTTTCGCACCATGGGTGTGCCACAATTGGGTATTCAAAGCCTCGAAAAAATCTTCTTGCATTATGGCTATGAAAGACGCGAAAAATATCATTTTGCGCAAAAAAAGCTAGATGCGTTTTGGTATTCACCGCCAACCCCACAATTCCCACGCATTTTTATCAGCGAATTGCGGGTGGCAGAGCTAAGCGCCACGGCACAACGCATCATCACCCAATACACTAATCAGGTTAAAACCGACCCCGTTTTGGCGCTTGATTTAGACAATGCCGCCGCCGTTGATGGCTTTTTGCACCGTACGTTATGGTCATTGCCCACTTATGCCGAATTTAGCACCCTGATGAGCGAAAGCGAATATGCTGCGTGGGTCATTTATAACCGCTACTATCTCAATCATTACACCATTAGTGTGCACAATTTGCCGAATGGATATGACACCTGTGCCCAATTTAATCAGTTTTTAAAACACAATGGGGTGAAACTAAACACCAGCGGCGGCGAAGTGAAGCAAAGCCCCGATGGGCTACTTTTGCAATCAAGCACGGTGGCCGAAATGATCGAAGCCGAATTTGCCGGTGGCGAAAAACACATGATCGCCGGCAGCTATGTCGAGTTTGCCGAGCGACGGGTGATGCCGGCCTATGCCCACCTCGCCAAGGCCGATATCACCCGTGCCATGCGCCGTGAGGGCTTTGAGGCCGGTAATGCCGACAAGATTTTTGAAAGCACTTTTAGCAGCCAAACCGCCGTGCGCCAACCCATCATCAATAACACCCCGCCCGCCGCATCTCCCATTCACCCCAAGCGCCCCAGTGTAAAAACTGCCCTGCCCGGGCCACGCGCCCAAGCGGCGCTGGCGCGTGAGGCCGCAGTGATGAGCAGCAGCAATGGCAAGGGCATACCCATTGTGGCTGAGCACGGTAATGGGGTTTGGATTACAGATGTGGACGGCAATGAATTTTTGGATTTGATGGCCGGTATCGCCGTTAGCACAACCGGCTATGCCCACCCGCATGTGGTGCGGGCAGTAACCGAGCAGGCGCAAAAAATGACGCATATGTGCGCAGCGGTTTTTCCGCACGATCCGGTTATTTCGTTGGCAGAGCGCCTGAGCGCCAAGCTAAACAACAACTATAAGGTGTTTTTTGGCAACAGCGGCACCGAAGGTATCGAGGTGGCTTTGAAGTTTGCGCGTTATCACACCAAGCGCCCCAACTTCATAGCATTTACAGGTTCGTTTCATGGGCGTAGCGCTGGTTCGTTGTCATTAACAGCCAGCAACCCCAAGTATCGAAAAGGGTTTGGGGCGATGGCATATCCCGTGACGCATATGCCATTCCCCAATCCATTTCGCCCACCCTTGGGCAGCAGCGCTGCCACCTGTGGCGATGCCGTGCTTGCGCATATTCAGCATTTGTTTAAAACCAGTTGCGCCCCCGAAGATGTGGCCGCCATTGTGATGGAGCCAATTCAGGGCGAAGGTGGTTACATTGTGCCACCACCGGGGTTTATGCAAAAACTACAGGCCTTAGCCAAAGAATATGGTATTTTGCTAATTATGGACGAGGTGCAAACGGGGGTTGGGCGCACCGGCAAATTTTTTGCCTTTGAGCATGAGGGTATCGAACCCGACGTGGTGGTGTTAGCCAAAGGCCTAGCCAGTGGCTACCCGCTCAGCGCAACCTTGTTTCGCAAAAAATTGATGACATGGCAAGGCGGGACGCATGGCAGCACGTTTGGCGGCAACGCCGTATCTTGCGCCGCCGCCCATGCCACCCTCGACCTGGTTGAGCGCGAGTTAACCAATAACGCGGCTCAGGTTGGAGCGGTGTTATTGAATGGCATGAATGAGTTGAAGGCCGAATTCCCGCGTTTGGGCGATGTGCGCGGACGCGGGTTGATGATCGGCCTCGATTTTGTGAAACAGGCTGGGAGTAATTGCGAAGATGGTGAATTGCGTGATCGTGTGCAACAAATTGCCTTTGAGCAAGGCTTGCTGGTGCTGAGCGCTGGCCCCAGCGCGGTGCGCTTAGCACCGCCGCTCATTCTTAACCCGGCTGAGGCTGGGGTTGCGATTGAAATCATGGCGAATGTATTGGCGACGGCGATGCGATAATTTTTAGAGGCAGGCGATACAATATCGCTGCGCAGGGGCGAATTTACTCTAATGTGAATTTTTGTGAACTTTTCACACGTCATTGGCGCTATTCTAAATTTACTGA
>CAZLOF010000387.1:0-5054 GCA_964560745.1 uncultured Thermoflexus sp. | reverse complement strand
GTCAAAAATTCAATCGCCTCGATACACTGTGCAACATTGCCCTGATACATGGTCGCACCCATGCCAAAACGTTGCACACGCTCTGCCATGCAATAACCTTTACTCACAATCACCGGCTTATCAAACAAAGCCGCCTTGGTTAATAACCCACTGCTCGGCAAAAAATTTTCATAAGCCGCATACACAATATCACAAACATCAATTAGTGCGTTAAATTGGGCTTGATCGGGGATATGCTGCAAATAAAAATAACAGTGCTGAGGGTTCGAGGCAATCAATTCATCAATCACATGCAACTCAGCCTTGCTAAACGTATCGCGCACCAAATAACCCGCAAACAAAAAAAACCAGCCGCGATCAGCACATTGTTGCGCCACCTGCGCCAACGCAGCAACGCCTTTGCGTTGCGCCAAACTGCCCACCACCCCAATAATAGGTCGCCCCGCCGCCGCGCTTTGGGCCGCCAAAGCTGGGGCAAAGGTGGTATCGGGCGGCGAATCGTCTTGCGGATCAGGGAAAGCAATCACCGGCTTACCAATCATATGCGATAAAGCCACGGCCCCGCCCTCGTCGAGTGCAGCCACCACATGACATCGCCGTGAACGCAAAGCCGCAAATGGGTGAGCCGGCCCGCGCCGCAAATGTGGGCGCGAAATGCCAAATCGTTGATAGCTAGAGCTAAAATAAAGTCCCGACCAACGATACGGCATCAAGTGGTCAATCCACGTCGCCATTAACCCCAACGACAAATAACCATCTAAATAATTAAAGAAAACAAGGTCTGGCTTCCAATGGGTATGGGCAACAGCCGCATTAATGGCCCGTATCGCCGCATTCCAGCGTGCCCACACCTCTAAAGTGGCCCGCAGCCGTTGCACATGATACCGAACATAAGGCGGGTCAGCAAAAGCAAACACCCGAAAACGCTCACGCGAATGAGGGCAATGAATATCGGTCCAATCTTGCACCACATCTGGCTCAGCACAACACACAATCACGCGATACCCCGATTCAAGCGCAGCCCGCACATACAAACACACATCGGTGGTGTGATGACCGCCCTTCATGCCGTCAACAAAGACGATGGTGTTATGGGTTGTGCTATTCAAGATACCTTGCGTTTTTAGAGGCGCGAATTTTAATTGATCTCTAAAGTTGCAAAATAAAGCAGGTGAATATAAAAGCTGAAATGCCACAACCCGTAAAACACAGTTTTCGCCGATTTCGCGATCTGTTCGCAGGCTACGCTTGCGAACAGATCGCGAAATCGGTATTTTATCTTTTACATTCACTTGCTTTATTCAACAAAAAAAGCCTGTCAGACAAAATCTGACAGGCTTTTTTGTTGAACCTTGATTAACGCTTTAAACCAATCTTACTTGCGGCGACGCGCCACAACACCAGCCGCCATTGTTATGAGACCAACAGCGAGCAAAGGCAAACTTGGGGTAGCTTCTTCATCACCAGTGCGTGGCAATGGCACATACACATACTTAATCACCGGGCGTTCAACAACCACTGGGCGATCAACAACCACATAGCGCGTTTGTGGGGTTGGGGCTGGTGGCGGCGGTGGTGGTGGTGCGGGTTGTGGTCCGGTAGCGGCAATCGGCGCACGAGCATAATTATCATTTGGGTTGTCTGGGTGCGAAGCAGTGACACGGGCTTCGTTAAACGCCGACCCTGCTGCAATGGCACGGGCAACCACAGTAATATTCAACACTTCCATCGGGCGCATTTGCCCTACCCGAACGGTAATATTTTGACCGCTGCCCGATGATGACTCGGCGCGTTCAGGCGCAACAGAGATCACAGTCATAAAACTAGGCAAGGTGTCGTACACCACCACATCATTACAAGGCACATTACCATCACACCGCAAGCCAATTGTAAAAACAGAATCTCCACCAACAGGGATCAAACTTGGGTTTGAGGTCTTACCAATCAAAACATTGGCATAGGGTTGGTTGGGCGCTGGGGTTGGCTGACGCGATGTTGGTGTATTGGTCGGATTCGGCCTTGGCGTATTGGTTGCATTCGGAACCGGCGTATTGGTCGGTGTTCGCACAACATCGGGTGAATTTTGGCCTGAATCTGCCGAGACAGTACTTTCGCCAATTGGCACTAAGGCCATAATCGTGAGTGCTGCCCCCGCAGCGAATAACCCAAATTTTGAAATTGCTGTTTGCATGTTTATCTCCTTGTGTCTACAATGTATTGGTGTTTTGCGTTAATGGCTTCAAATTCTATCTTATTTCTGAAAAACGTTGAACAATAAGCCCTTAAGTTTTCATTGCAAAGACATCTACAGCATTATACTCATAGTCAACTGCACTTAGAATCCGTCATTCGTCTGAATCATTCGGGCTTACACTTTACAATCTTTCATACCACCAACCGGCTGGTTGCCCGTCAGAATAAGGCATTACACCATGAAATTGACGCGGATCAACATCAAATACCAATGGTAAAAAATAGCGATCGCCCGGCCAAAGATTAAGCGCCCCCGGGGTAAGCAAGGTCTGAATGGGTTGCCAAACCAAATCACCCTCAGGGTTTTTAGCCTGCACTACCCCATTCCAATCGGTAATAAGGTAAATAAAACCAAGCCAATCTTCGCCATTTTTGCCAAAACCGGGCCAGTTGATGGTGCCGCGCAACTGTAACGCCGTCACCTCAATTCCCGCTTCTTCCAACAATTCGCGTTTCATGCCAGCCATCACACTTTCATTGCGGTCAAGTTTGCCGCCCAACCCGTTATATTTGCCGTAATGCGCGTCATCTGGCCGCGCATTGCGATGAATTAGCAACACATTTTCACGGTCGGGCGTAACCACATAGCCAAGCGTGGCGAGAATGGGGGTATAGGGCATGGCGCTATTTTAATGCTATTTCGCTAAAAACGGCATACGGATGCTTTGCCAAAATACACCGCCCACCGATGTTTGAATCACAGTCGAAGCCCCTAGCTGACTATCGCGGTCTGAACCCCAACAATACGCCGAGTTGGCAGATTGTGCAGAAGTCGTGGTAAGCATACATGTATGTCCACCGCCGGTATCGATGGCAAAAGCATTGATCGGCGTATTGGGGATCGTTGCTACCGCTTGTGGAAATGTAGTATTTTGCACTGTGTTATTGCCCAACTGCCCATTTACATTGCGCCCCCAACACATCGCTTGCCCACCGTCTAAAATGGCACAAGTGTGAGAACCACATTTAGTCGAGGCCTCATCACACCCCACAAACCCGCCGGCGGCAATGGCTGTGGCGCGGGTGTTTAAATTGACCCGCACCGGCGATACACGCGAGGTTGTGCTACCATCGCCCAATTGCCCATCACCGTTGCCACCCCAACATTGCACATCGCCAGTATTGAGCAACACACAAGTATGATGCGCACCGGCCTCAATTGCCACCGCGGTGGCGCTCAGGCCTGTTACCAAGGTCGGCGTATTACGGGCAATGTTGTCGCCCACGCCCAATTGCCCACTATTGTTGTTGCCCCAACAACGCACATTGCCATTGGTAAGCAAGGCACACGTATGTGCGCCGCCGCTGCTGATCGCCCGCACCTCGGTGCTAAGGCCAAGCACATTGACTGCCGCCGTTGTGTCGGTGTTGCCGCCGTTGCCCAATTGCCCGCTACCATTGGCCCCCCAACACTTGACCCCACCGCCTAACAGCAAGGCGCAAGTATGCCCCCACCCCGCCGAAATAGACACGTTGTCGGTGCTTAGCCCACCCACCCCAACCGGAAATGGCTGATCGACTTGATTTGGCGCGCCGACTTGCCCATTATCATTTTTGCCCCAACAGCGCACAGTGCCATTCAACAAAATGGCACAAGTGTGAGCGCTGCCTGCGCTTAAATAACGCACCGCCATGTTTAATTTGACGGCTTGTGGGATGGCGCGGCTGGTAAATGAGCCATCGCCTAATTGCCCCTGAACATTACTGCCCCAACAATAGGCCGTGCCAGCGTAACTGAGCAAACAACTGTGTAGCTCGCCCAAACTCAAGGCCGCCACCCCGCCGCCTAAATCAAACCCATTTAGACCTTGCACCGGCGCTGGTTTTACCTGAAATGCACTGGCTTGATAAGCCAAATTACCCCAACATTTCACTGCGCCAGACATAATGGCGCATGTGAGGGTTTTGCCAGCCGCAATTGCGGTGACATTGAGCGGCAATAGCACATCAACCGGTATTAAGCGGCGAGTAGTGCTACCATCCCCCAATTGCCCGCTTTCGTTCGCGCCCCAACATTTAACCCGCCCCGAAGACAACAAGGCGCACGTATGCGCTATGCCAGCTTCGATATCGATCACGTCGCTGTCAAGACCCAAAACGCTCACCGGAACGGTGGCGCGGGTGGTGCTGCCATCGCCCAACTCGCCGTTATCGTTGCTGCCCCAACATTTGGCGGCGTTTCGTTGAATGGCGCAATAATGACCGCCACCGGCGGCAATGGCGGTTACACCGTCGGTCAGCCCAGCTATTTTTTGTGGGATGGGGTTGTCGTCACCCCAACACACGACGCTGCCGATTAAGGTGAGGGCACACGCGCCATTGGTCGATGCCGCCACCAGTTGAGCGGAAACTTTGCCATTACCCGTGCCAAGGTTAGACACAAATATGGCCTGCGCTGTGGCCGGTGTTTCTGCCGAAATGCCAAGTTGTTCGAGGTTGTTACTGCCCCAGCAGCGCACCGCACCATCATTCATCACGGCGCAATTGTGGTTGTCGCCTGCCGCAATTTGGTTGACATTGGCGGTCAGAGTTTCGTGCGGCTGCGGTTTGGGTTGGGGTGGCTGATAGCCATTGCCCAATTGATATTTGCGGTTGTCGCCCCAGCACTTCACCGCACCGGTGTTTAGCAATGCACAGGTATGCCCCTCGCCCGCCACCACGCCCTTGGCAAAACCATTGAGGCCTTGTACCGACATCGGCGTATTTCGCTCAATGACAGTCGGGCGCTCGTTGCGGGTTCCATCACCCAGTTGCCCCAAGCCGTTAGCGCCCCAACAACGCACATCGCCATCATCATACAC
>CAZLOF010000386.1:0-5060 GCA_964560745.1 uncultured Thermoflexus sp. | reverse complement strand
ATAAATTAGCAAATACTGGTAAGTTTTATAAAAATTTTAGTGAAACAAAAGAAGCAATCTTAACCAACATTCAATCAAAACGCAACGCACAGGCCGCTTTACAAAACAATATCCCCATTGTTATTTTTCCTGCCGGGGGTATTTCTACGGCGCAAGGCATCTTTGGCGAAGTCACTGATTTAGATTGGAAACTCTTTATGTCAAAAATGGTTCAGGTCAATCGAGCAACTGTCGTGCCAGTGTTTTTTCATGGGCACAATAGCTTTTTGTTTCAGTTGGTTAGCCAATTTAGCCTAACGCTACGTCTGGCCCTCATCATCAATGAGGTAAATCGCAATTTAGGTCAACGGCTCAAAGTAAGCAGCGGCACCCCAATTCCTTATGATCAGTTAGAACACATTGAAGGGCGTAAAGCACTCACTGAACATTTGCGTCAAGTAACTTATTCTTTAGGTTAAAAATTTTGCTTTGAATTAAAAGACGTATACCGATTTTCCCATGTCCAGCGCTGCCGACAGCCAAGCTAGACATGGTAAATTCGGTTTTTAGTATTTACTTTTGGTCTTTAAGGTCAAAATTGCAAAAAAGCTACAGATAAACAACCCGGCTGCAATATAATACAACGTCATATACCCCGCCGATTGACTGGCATACACACGGTTAATCGTATCGATCAACCACCCACCCAATAACCGCGCAATTGCGCTGCCCCCCGCATTGGCGATATTACCGATCCCAATATAACGAGCAGCCTCGCTACTGGGCACAATATCTGTAACAAGCGCCCAACTCGCACTAATAAACAAACCCGCGCATAACCCAATCATGCCGCCGCAAATCGTAATAAAAGTAAGGTCACGCATCAATAAAAACACAATTAATGCCGCAGCAGCCCCTATACTGCCAAACATAATCAGCGGTTTACGACCAATTTTATCGGCTAACCAACCCGCCGGTATTAAAATCAATAAAATACCAGTGCCAATAATGGCGATCAAGGTATTAATATAACTTTGCGCATAAGCTTGGGTCATCCCCAGAACATCGACAGCATAAAACAACAAAAATGCTCCTAGCGCAATAAATGCAATCCAAAAACAAAACCGATTTAAAAACCACCAAAAGAAAGCCGGATAAGCTTTTAGATCGACAGAAAAAGCGGCCCGCAATGATAGAGATGTCTTGGCGGGCAACTTTGGCGCAACATCTTTGGGCACAAAACGATACGTAACCCAAAAAGCAACAGCAATTGCGGCAGTTGGCGCAAACACTGTTAAATGGATGGCAATAGCCCCGAGTGAATCGACCCGGCTCATTAATTGCCCGGCCACAACACGGCCCACAATAGCAGCCAAAATATCGGCCAGCGCCCGCAAACCCGCCGCCCGACCCCGCTGGTGAATAGGCACTTGGTCAGGGATCAACGCTTGCCATGGGGCTGCAATCATATTTTGGCCCAGCTGTAACACCACAACACTGGCCATTAATAGGGTCAAATTAGGAGACCATGCAATACCCTGTAACGCCACGCTGACAATCACCCCGCCAACAGCAAAAAAAGGCAACCGCCGCCCCCAGCGCGAATGCAAGCGATCTGACCAAATACCAAATAGCGGTTGGGCGAATACGGCGATAAACAAGCCAACGAATGTCACTAACCCCAACATGGTGTTGGGCTGATCTGGGGCAAATTGTAAAATTTTATGCCCATATACGGCTGGCTCGAGCGTACTACCGATCATTGCCAAGGCAAAGGCAAAGCTAGCAATGGCAATAAGGCGGTGTAAAGGCAGCAATAAATTCATTCTATTGCCAACGATTTTACGTGTTTCTCTAAAAAACTGGAGACATCGAGTAAATCATCAAAATTCGCCTCAAGTTTTTCGCGGTCCCAATGCCACCACTCGCTTGCTAATAATTGCGCAATCGTTGCAGGCTCAAAACGCATACGAATATGCTTCGATGGAACCCCCCCGACGATTTCATAGGGCTTTACATCTTTTGTAACCACAGCCCCTGCCCCAATAATAGCCCCAGTGCCAACGGTTACCCCAGCCATCACAGTTACGCCATGTCCAATCCATACATCATGCCCGATGATGCAACGATGCGCACGTCGCCAATCAAAAAAATCATGGTCATCTACACCCAAACCATACATCGAACGGCGATAGGTCATATGATGTTGGGTCACGCGCCACATCGGGTGGTTGCCCGGATTAATGCGTACATGCGACGCGATAGAACAATATTTGCCGATATCGGTATAAATAATATCCACATTATCGGCACAATAACTGTAATCGCCCAAAGTTGATTCAATCAAAGTGCAATTCGGCCCCAATTCGCTCCATTCACCTAAAACGCTGTGTGCCGTAAACGCGCTAGCATGAATTGTTGGGGTAATACTTAATGTCTTCATCGTCTTTTTATCTCCCAAAACTGGGGAATTGAAACAAATTTTCGCCGAAATACTATATTTCAACCAAAGCCGCTCGAATATTGCTCACAGCAGTATGAGAAACGCCAATGTCGCGCAAATAAGCCCCTGCATTCCCATATTCATGAAAAAGCCATTCAAGCGCAAAATGTAAAGCATTGGGGTCACAAGCTAACATTTGTTTGGCCCATTTTTTTGAAACATCGTCTTTTGAAAATTGAGCCAACATATCGGTGGTTAGCGGCTGAATATAACCGCCAGACAATTCATAATCTTCTAAAATCGTTTCGATCGGCACACGTGCCACACCCAAGGCCAACGCCACCACAATGCCGGTTCGATCTTTGCCCAAGGTGCAATTGATCATGGTGGGAAAAGCGTTTGGGCTGCCCATAATCTCAAAAACCCGGCGTATTGGGGCTTGGTTATAAACCAACATACTGCGATAATATTCGCCTAAGGTTTGCGGCAATGGATAGGGCCGAGTCGTTTTTAAGGTGATTAATTCAGGATGCAGCTCGACATGATGATAACGCACATGCGAATCATGTCGATAGTGGTGAGGCTTGTGGGTTATATCTTTTACAAAACGCAAATCGATAGCGGTTTTGATGGCTAACTGGCTAAGTTGATTCACCCCTTCGTTATTTAAACGATGCGGGCTATCGGAGCGAAAAAGCGTGTTAAAACGGGTAATGCCGCCATCAAGCGTTGCATAACCGCCTGTATCACGCAAATTATGCAAACCAGCGATATCAATGCGACGCTGAATATATCTATTTTGCATCAAGTTACCTCACAGATCGCATCATGTTGATCAAACTGTTGGCTCGCAAGCGACCTACGAGCGGCGTTTGCAACGGCTTGACAAACGATTTGCCGATTAAAAAGGATCGTCGTTGAGGCGGTGTTTTGCGAGGTTGCTGCGCAAGTTGCACCAAAATATTAGCAATCGCAATGGCTGAATCGGGTTTTGCCAACTTAAGCGCCGCTTGGCAGAATTGAGCGTGAACCCTTGATGTGCTTAGCCAAGTTGCTAAATGATGAACAACCTCAATTGGGTCTGGACTCCATACCCCAGCCCCATTTTGCAACACATAATCAACATTGCCCTCTTCTTGGCCGGGGATGGCATCATACAAAATAACCGGTAACCCTGCCACAAAAGCCTCACAAATAGTGCCTGGTCCGGCCTTACTCACCAATACATTGGCCGCGCCCATTAATTCTGGGACTGTGTTAACAAAGCCCAAAATATGTGTTTGTAATAAAGAAGGAGCTTGTTCCAGTTTCGTTTTTAATTGCTGATTTCGCCCACATACCACCACCAAGTGCGCATTTAGGGCGGCTAAGATGCGGCTGTTCATAATGTGCAAGGCAATTTGATCGATTGTGCCCATGCCATCGCCACCACCCATCAATAAAATCATAGGGGCGTTATCACTCAGCCCCAACTCACGTTTTACCTGTTGGCTGTTTTGGGTGCGTCGCGCAAAATTGGGCCAAATGGGTTGCCCAGCCAAAAACACTTTTTGCGGGGCAATTTTGTTTTGAATGGCTTGTTGACACGCATATTCCGTTGGAACAATACAAGCATCAACTGCTGGGTTGTAATGATAAGCATGACCAGTCACCAAATCGGTGACCACATTCACAAACAAGGCTGGATGTTGCAAATCGGCCAAAACCTTGGGCATTAATTGGTTGTAAAGTGGGTGGCACGAAAGATACATGTCTGCCGGATGGGCCTGAATAAAATCACGGGCATCTTGTTCACATAAGGGCATCAGTAAATTGCGCAATAGGCCAATGCGTTTATGGGTATTGGTTGCATGAAAACAGGCCGAATAAAAACCACGCGCTTGATTTACCATTGGGGGGTAAATATCTTCGGCAATGGAAAAAGGGAAATGCCAGTCTTTAAAGGTATTATGCGTGCTGATCCTAAACTGACCCGGCCAAGCCAAGCCTAACCCTTGTGCAATGGCCTCGGTAGCGCTTCGATGCCCGCCGCCAGTATCAGCATACATCATGGCAATTTTATAATCGGCAGAGATTTGAAATGTCCTGTAATCCATACTTATTTCTCTGGCATAAGTATGCGATGTTATTTTAAATGTGCGTTACAGCATTGTTAAGTGTATGTTACTTACAGCCACAATCACGATCAATTTATATTCCATTTTAAAATGCTGAATTATGTATCCTCCCCAAAAAAATAATGTCGAAATCATGATATAACCTTTGGTAGCTTAGGCTTGCCCAAGCTGCCAAAGGTTATATCATGATTTCGACGAAAATTTGTTTTACTTGTTTGATTGGGATATAAGTACAGCTTTCAAAGTAAACGGGGATAGCATCTTCGGCCAAGCAGTTTGTTTTAAACACGCTTAACACATAGTTAGCAATTGCTTAATATCAGTTTTTTATAGTGTCTACGCCATTAGGGTCAAACCCTACATCAAAAGGAGTAGATAACAATAATGAAACAAAGATTTACGATTGCTTGCTTGGCAAGCATCATTGCTACTGCGTGTGCAGGCCCTGCCACTATAGCACCACCTCCAACACAATCACCAGCAACCCAAGTACCACCGACAGCAACACGTGTGCCAGCCAC
>CAZLOF010000385.1:0-5067 GCA_964560745.1 uncultured Thermoflexus sp. | reverse complement strand
CTTAAAACCAATCCCCCACACCTCGCGGGCGAGGCGATAAGGCTGATTTTTGGCGATGGTGATGGCAGCATCGCCATATTGCTTATATAGCCGAACCGCGAGGCTGGTGCTAACGCCATGCCCTTGCAAAAATACCATCACCTCTTTAATAGCCTTTTGCTCGACCCACGCATTGGTAATTTTGACCACACGGCTGCGCCCGATGTTTGGCACCTCATACAATTGCTCAGGCGTGCTTTCTAAAATATCGAGGGTGCGCTCGCCAAAATGCGCCACAATTTTCTCGGCGGTGCGGGGGCCAACGCCCTTAATTAGCCCACTGCCGAGATATTTGCGAATGCCTTGGGTGGTGGCTGGCAACACCGAGCGGTAGTTGCGGGCCATAAATTGCCAGCCGTGTTGGGTGTGATGTTGCCACACACCCGTCAATTCGAGCGCCTCGCCCACCGCCGCGCCGACCAAGGTTCCCACCACCGTCACCAATTTTTCTTTGTCGTTGGCCCCCTGTGGCTGATCGCCATCGGTGCTGCTGGCGCTGAGTTTGGCAATGGTGTAACCCGTTTCGCTATTCTGAAACGTGATACGCTCAATCACACCATTGATAATTTTGAGCGCAGGCGCGGATTTGTTGGGTTGAACCGTTGGCACGGCTTTATTATCGCTAGACCCCAAACACCATCTCGTCCAAAAACGCATTGCGCAGCTTGCCGATTGGGTCAAACTGCTGCGCCAGTGCAACAAAATCGGGCATACGGGCATACAACGCCCGCAAGCGCAACGCAGGCAAGGTAAACAATTTGCCCCAATGCGGCTTGGCGTTGAATGGCGCGAGGCTGGCCTCGATCATCGGCAACACCTGTTTGACCGCTGCCCAATTCTTTTGCCAGGTAAAGTGCAACCCGATGCTATCTTGTTGATAGCACGGGCTGAGCCACAAACCATCGGCGGCGATGCTGCGCACCTCAGAGATTTGCAACACCGGCGCAATGTAAGACGACAAAGCCCGTACCGCACGAATGGCCGCCACCGCATGCTGACGCGCCACAAAATATTCACTCTGCAACTCTTCGCCGCTGCTGGGCGTGAATGCTATTTTAAAATGATGCAACCGCTCATGCCACGGGCCACGCGCCCCCAATTGTTCGGTGCAACTGTCGGCGGGTAAATGCCCAATTGGGTGCAATTTGCGCCCCGCCAACGTCGCCCCCAACCAATTGGGCGCAAAAACGCGGTCTGCGTCGCCCACTTCAAGCCGATGCTTGACCCACACTTGGCTAATGTCGTTTTCGAGCCAATTCGTAAACAGGCTGACGCTGTAAGCGTGCGACATCACGGCATCAAAATGGGTCGCAAGTTGGGCAAAGGGCAAATTTTGATAGATGACTTGCTGCACCTCAAAACTCGGCTGCACCTTAAGTGTGAGTTGCGTCACCACGCCTAACGCGCCCAACCCCACCACCGCGCCATAAAAGGCCGCTCCGAGCGTATCGGGCGACATCGTTACAAGGTCGCCGCTTGTGGTCAGCATCTCAAAGGCCAGCACCGCTGTCGCCAAACCACCATTGCCATCGCCTGAGCCATGTGTTGCGGTGGCGCACGCCCCTGACACCGAAATGTGCGGCAACGAAGCCACATTGTGCAAGGCATAACCGGCCTCGTGCAAATAGTGACACAATTGCCCATACGTGATGCCCGCGCCCACCGTTACAGTGTTATTGGCCCGATCGAGCGCAATCACCCGATCAAAATGCGCCAACGAAATCAGCGTGTCGGGCGAATCAGCGATGTCGTTGAACGAGTGGCGCGCCCCAATCACCTTGAGCCGCCGCGATTGCGTCACGGCGTGGCGCAGTTCATCGAGCGTGTTGGGGGTGATTACGCGGGTGGCTTGGTAGGTGTGGTGGCCTGACCAGTTGGTGAGTGGGGAGATAGCGTTCATATAATTTACAACGTCTTCAACGCCGTCAACACCCGATCCATTTGCGCTGGTGTGCCGATGCTGATGCGCACACAATCACGCAGTGGGTCACGGTTAAAGAAGCGAATGAGGATGCCTTGCGCCTCGAGCGCCTGCTGCACCACCAAACCGCGCGGGCGGCCATTGGCTGTGGCAAAATCTTTGTTGACCTTGCATAGCACAAAGCTGGCTTCGCTATGGTATGGCTCTAGCCAGCCCAATTCGCTCAGCGATTCGCAAAAACGATTGCGCTCGGCCACGATCTTGCGGCCCATCTCGGCCAAGGTATTGGGGTCAGACAAGGCCCCAATCGCCATCACATGCGCCGCCGAATTGGGGGTAAATACTTGCTTGAGCTTCCACAAATGCTTTGCCACATCGAGCGGAAAAACGCCATAACCCACCCGCATACCGGCCAACCCAACCAATTTGCTCAGGGTATGCACCACAATCAAATTGTTATGCTTTAGCACCCAATCGGCACGGCTGGGTTGGGTGCTAAATTGGATATAGGCCTCGTCTAACACCACCATGACCGGCAACGCCAACAGCCGCAATAAATCGGCCTCGCTGATGAGTGAGCCATCGGGGTTGTTGGGGTTAGCGATGAATAACAATTTTGGATTAGGGACTATATCGCCATGCGTAATTTGTGATTTGTAATTCGTAATGATGCGCTCAGCCGCATCGACATCTACCGAAAAATCGGCGCGGCGTGGAATGCTGATGTAGTTGACATTTTCGACTTGCGCGGCGTTGGCATACATGCCAAAAGTGGGCGGAAAATCGATGATGGCATCGCCGGGGCATAAAAATAGCCGCGCAATCAGGTCAAGCACTTCATCGCCACCAGCCCCACACACGATATGCTCGGCAGGGATACCGATATGGTTGCCAATGGCTTGCCGCAGCGCCGTTTGGTCGGGGTCGGGGTAATAATTGAGCGCTTTCTCGGCAGCCAAAGCTTGTAATGCCGCTGGCGGTGGGCCATACGGGTTTTCGTTGGCATCAAGCTTAATCAGGTCTGAGGGCGCACAGCCCAGCTTTTGCGCCATTTCAACCACCGACGTGCCGGGCACATATGGGTGCATTTCGCGAATGTTGGGGGCGATGAGGTTTTCAATATTCATAAAATCAATGGTTAATGGTTAATGGTTAATGGTTAATGAGGTTTATTACCATTAACCATTAATTATTGGAGTTTTGGGTCAAAGCGCCCATCGATGGCGGTCCAGCCGCCATCAACATGATAAATGGAGCCGGTGACATAGCTGCTGGCATCTGAGGCCAAAAACACGACTGCACCGGCCATTTCGCTGGGTTGCGCCCAACGCCCCAAGGCGTTTCTATTGGCATAAGCGTTATACCAAGTGCTGTCATTTTTGATGGGGGCCGTGAGCGCTGTTTCAACCGCGCCCGGGGCAATTAGGTTGACGCGCACGCCTTTGCGCCCAACTTCGGCCGCCAAGGCGCGGCACATTTGACGCACACCAGACTTGGTTGAGGCGTAAATGCTTTGGCCCGGCTCAACCACATCCCCGCGAATGCTACTGCACACAATGATGCTGCCGCGCCCACGTGCCACCATGCCTGCGGCGATGGTCTTGAGCACCAAAAAGGTGCCACGCATGTTGAGATTGATAACACGGTCAAATTCTTCTTCGCTAATTTGCAGCAGTGGCTTGCGCACATTGATGCTGGGGGTGCACATCAAAATATCGGCGGCGACATCGGCGAGGGCGGCTTTTACATTGGCCCCGTCGCGCATATCGATGGCTAAGGTGCTGCCGATGCCGCCTTGTTCGTGAATCTGGGCTAATGTGAGATCGCAATTCGCAACATTCACATCGGCACAAATAACGTTGGCGCCAAAGGCCGCTAATGCAACAGCTGAGGCTTGGCCGATGCCGCTGCCTGCGCCCACCACCAAGGCCGTGCGGCCTGTCAGATCAAACATATTTCGGTAGTTCATGATGCTATGAGTGTAGCATGAGACTAGCCCGTTTAGCGGTCTTTGAGCCGTATCACCAACTTTAGGCCCGACCAAATGGGGCTGACCGCGCACACTTTTACATCGACCAACTGATTGGCAAAGGCGACCTCACGAATGACATCTTCGGTGATGTCGGTTGGCATTTTTGATGATTTTTTAGGCCACGACACCCAAATCATACCGTCAGGGCTAATTTGGCTGCGTAAGGCCGCAATATGCGCTTCGAGCGCGGCGCGGTGGGTGGCAAACACATGTGACCATTGATATGGCGCTTGCGTTTGCACAAATTGTGTCACCTCTGCGCCGAGCCAATCCCAATACCCATTGGGTGCGTCGATCAGGCAAATCGAAAAGCCGGGCTTAAGGTTGAGCTTTTTGATGAGTGGGGTTCCTGAATAACCAGTGTCCATTCACCAAAAGTATAGCTGATGCATCAGCGTAGATTTTAAGTTAACCTATCGCGGGGCTTAGTGCGCGTCCCCAGACGCGCATTCTGCGTAAGCCAAGCTGCACGTCTGGGGACGCGCACTAAGCCATATATTAGCTCTAAACAGTGCTGATAAAACGTTGTTAACGTTTTAAAATTGGCATGGGGATGACCCGCGACCAAGCGTAAGTGGCGAAAATGATGAGCGCCAGTACTTGTAGCACGATGCCAAGCGGAAAGGCATTGGACAGCCACAAAAAATCGGGCAGCCAATAACGAAGGATGCCCAACCCTGCCGCAAGACCAATCCCCACATTTAATAAAACAAAGGCAAACCATGCCAATGCACTGCGCCCACGGGTCAAATGATCGGTTTGAGTGCTAATCCGCAAACGCGGCAAAATCCAATAAGCCATTGCCATGGCCAGTTGAATCATCCAGCCGACCAACAATATATCAACGTGTGCAGGCAACCAAAGCCACACTCGCGCATCAACCACCCCAGCTTTGGCTGAGATCAACAAGCCGCCGATTACAAAACCCAGCAACAAATAGAGCAAAGCCATGCGAATGGCACAACGTGTGAGCAAAGGCATTTCAAAACCCGCCTCGCTCGCGCACACGGGGCCAACATACCCATACAAATAGCGCCGCAGCCGACACTTGTAATATCGCCGATAGCACCAAGCC
>CAZLOF010000384.1:0-5079 GCA_964560745.1 uncultured Thermoflexus sp. | reverse complement strand
GGGATACCACACCAAGCTCTTGCCGTTTACACGTTGCCATACACCACTCAATTGCGCCTTACCATCTTTGTTGGTCATGGTTGCCATATCGAGCCAGCTCTTGCCGTAGTTCTTCTTCAAAAATTCGACATCGAGCTTGTCGCTTAGGTCTTGCACTTTGCCTTGGGCAACGAAGCGGGCCATAAAGCCGGGTTGTGGGAAGTCGGCGATGTCTGGAGCTTTGCCTGAGTCAACCGAAATGTTGATCGACTTTTCAAATTCTTTCGTGCCGATATACTCGACGGTGATGCCAGACTTGTCGGAGAAATCTTTCATGGCGGTGTTGAAGCGCACGGCATCTTCGCCCGAGAATGCGCCATCAACGACGACTTTCTTGCCCTTATATTCGCCTTTTAGCGCGGCATCATATTCTGCACCCGGGCTGCTGCCGGGTGTGCGAGGTGCAGCCGTTGGCTTTGGCACATCGGTTGGCTTGGGGGCTGCTGTTGGGGCGGGCGGTTGGGTGGGGGCGGGTACTGCTGTTGCGGCAGGTTTGGGGGCTTCGGTCGGCTTTGGTGGGGCCGCCGTTGGGGTGGGTGATGCACAGGCGGCCATTAAGGTCGCAGTTGCAATCATCCAGCTAAGGGATTTGTAGTTTTTCATTATCCTTCTTCGTCCTATTTTTTGCTTTTAGCGCATCGCATTTTGCGATTTGCTTTTGACTTTATTGGTTGCTTTGCTCATTTTTATTTCTAATTGAGTAAGAACCAATGAACCAACAATAATTTTTTGCTTGTGCAAAGTTATACTAAGCAAGACTCAACAATGTGGTTTTCGCCGATTTCACTATCCCCCTCAAGCGTAACTTGAGGGGGATAGTGAAATCGGCATATCCTCTATTTTTAACCTTGCAAATTGCTCAAATAACAATATGTTATCGATCTGGTGAAGGTGCTGTGCTAGCACGCAAAACCAAATCGACTGGCACTCTTTCGTGAATGACCTTTTCGGCATCGTCATTAATGAATGATTGATGCGACAGGTTGCTGTTTTCTTTTTTGCTTTCAGTGCTTAATATACTTAAGGTCTCTAATAATAAGGTTGCGCCGCGCTCGCCAGATAACCGTAATGATTGATTAATGGTTGTCAGGCTTAGGTGTTCTGCCAATTCAATATCGTCGTAGCCGACGACAGATAAATCTTCGGGCACGCGCAAGCCCATTGAGCGGGCGGCTTGCATCACCCCCATTGCTTGAAAATCGCTAGCGGCAAAAATAGCCGTTGGTGGGCGATTACTACGCATAAGTTGTAACGTAAATGCTTTAACGGTGTTGCCATTTTTTGAGCCAATGGCAAAATTATTGTCAACGCAAACATAGTCATCTCTAAATGCAATATTGGCGTTTTGTAATGCTTGCTTATAGCCTTTGAGTCTGCGTGCTGATGAGGTCGCCTCAAAATTAAGTGTATCTTTGAGTGGGCCACCAATAAACGCTATTTTGTTGTGGCCTAATTCAATCAGATGGTTTACAGCTTTGGCTGCGCCTTCTTCGCTGTCTTCGCTAATTGAATGAAACTGAGGGTGATAGCTATCTACCAATACAACTGGCAAGTTGAAGCGCTTGAGAGAGTTGACATCGGTGTCGTTAGGGGTCATTGATACCACAATAACCCCATCACAACGGTCTGGGCGAGGCACTTCGTTAAAATATTGGGCGCGACGGCGGGCCGATTCAACATTGTAAACAATGAGGTCGTAATCGCTATCTTCAAACACACCCACAATACCGCGTAGGCGCTCGACGAAGGAAGGGCGCGTGAAAAACGGCACAATACAGGCAATAGTGAATGTTTTGCCCCATGAAAGTTTACGGGCGTTGGGGCTTGGCACAAAATTTAATTCGTCGATTGCCGTTTGCACTAATTTTCGGGTCGTGTCACTTACAGGTGCTGTGTTATTAAGCACTCGGCTGACTGTTGCCGTAGCTACGCCCGCACGTTTTGCAACATCATGGATGGTGGTAATTTGGGCTGTAGCAATGTTCTTCATAGAGCTGAAACCGGTTTCTGAAAGCGGTTTCATTATATGCTGTTTTACACTATTGTCAAGGTGAATTCATGTTGTTTTAATAATTAGGGATAAACGTCAAAGACGTAATGTCGAAATTACTATATGGCCTTTAATGGTATGGGCTTTGCTCATACCATTAAAGGCCATATAGTGATTTCGACGAAAATTTATTTTATTTGCCCTGCGTTGCAGATGCTTAAAATTCATGCAACAACATGCCATAAGCCATTTGACAACGGTCAAAGCTTTCGAGTCGCCAAAATTCATTTGGCGCATGAAGTTGTTCATCTTCGAGTGTAAAGCCCATTGTGGCGGGTTGCACCCCTAGCTCACGCTCAAATACCGCATAAACTGGCACGCTGCCGCCTACCCGCACATAATATGGGTCGCTGCCATACAATTCTGATAAGACACCTTGCACGAGGATGTTTGACGGGTGATCAGGTGCCATTAGGAAGGGATGTGCGCCGCTGCTTTTCTCAACTTCGACTCGTACGCCCGGCGGCGTATGATGGTGAATATGGGTTTCAATTAAATCGGCAATATGCTCAGGGTTTTGGTCGGCCACCAAGCGGCAGGTAATTTTTGCATGAGCCGAAGCTGGGATGATGGTTTTGCTGCCAGCACCCTGAAAACCACCCCAAATGCCATTGACATCGAGGGTTGGGCGCGCCCACATGCGCTCAAGTGGGCTGTAGCCGGGTTCGCCGCTAAGCGCCGTAACCCCCACTGTTTTTTGGATGACAATTGGGTCAAAGGGCACTGCTGCGAGGTGGGCGCGGTCTTGGTCGGTGAGTGGGCGCACGTCATCATAAAACCCATTTACCAACACTTTGCCTTCGGGGCTGCGCAACGAGGCCAAAATATGCGCTAAGGCGGTGGTTGGGTTTTGAATGGTGGCCCCAAATAAGCCTGAATGTTGGTCGGTTTTAGGACCCAAAACATTAATTTGTAGTTTTGCCATGCCTTTTAGCCCCACCAAGATCCCGGCGGCGCGTTCACCCCATTGTAGGCCATCCATGCTAAAAATATGATCGCAGGCCAAAAGATCGCGATGAAGGGCAATGGCCGGGCCAAGGGTGGGGCTGCCAATTTCTTCTTCGCCTTCAAAAATGCACTTTACATTGACTTCAAATTTACCGGCGGTACGCAAAATAGCTTCGAGTGTTTGCACCGTTGCAATAATATTGCCTTTATCATCCGACGCGCCACGCCCATAGATTTTGCCATCGCGGATTTGTGGCTCGAAGGGTGGGCTGACCCATTGATCGAGAGGATCGACAGGTTGGACATCGTAATGCCCATATAACAAGATGGTGGGCTTGTTGGGGGCATGTAGCCAATCGGCATACACGGCGGGGTGACCAGCCGTATTGATAAGCATTGCATGATTCATGCCAGCGGTATCGAGCCGTGTTTTTAACCATTCGGCGGCGTGACGCACATCATCTTTGTGTTGCGGTAATGCAGAGATGCTGGGAATGCTTACAAAGTCGATTAACTCTTGAATAAATCGGGTGCGGTGGTTAGAGAGATAGGTTTGCCAAGACATACTGCATTTTATAGCGTTTGTATGGGTCTATTTATTGGCGTTAATAACTGTTCAAACCCGATTTTGGTTACAGTCAATGTGGGCAAAACGGCTTGTTGGTTACGCCAAGGATATTTGCCGATAACAGCAAAGATAATTTTAGGGTCAGAATCCGATAGCCAACCTTAATAAAATTTGACAAATTGACAGATCAGTTGTTTTTGAATTGACAAAAACAACCGATCACCTTAAGATAAAAATTACTAATGGCCCAACAACTAAGTCTTTTGATCATTGTAAGATCGACAAGCGTTATTTCGATTACAACAAGGAATCTTTGCTTAACCTATGGTTACAGCGAATCATACGCAAAGATTTCTCCTTGCTCCGTTGCCTTGAAATGACCGTTTTACCTTGTGCGACTATCCCAAAGCTTAGTTGTTGGGCCACTTAAAGTTTGAGTTAACCATTTTATAACTATGTGCGACTACCATATCCATCATTGCTCCTGTCGTACGCAGAGATTTAAACATTTTTTTCTGATTATTGCTGCGTTTTTTTCGCTGGGCTTATCTTTGTTGGTCAGCAAAGCCGAAGTGACTGCCCCCCGTATTTTTGGCGGCGAAGAAGCCACCCCAAATGCTTATCCTTGGCAAGTAATGTTGACTGACGCCAATGCCGGCTTTGGCGAGTATCGTTGTGGCGGCACATTGATCAATGAAGGGTGGGTGCTAACAGCTGCTCATTGTTTAGAAAAAAATGTGAGCGACTATGTGCCGACTATTGGCTCGCCTAATGATTTTAAAATTATCGCTGGCCGCCATAACCGTTATGTGGCGACTTCTACGGACCAAGAAAGCGAGGTGGCGCAGATCATAGTGCATCCTTCTTATGCATCGGCCTATGTATTAAGATCATCTCGTGGTAAATATGATTATGATATTGCTTTGTTGCGCCTTGCAAAACCAATGCATGTTAGCGGGCAAGTGCGCCCGCTGCAATTATTTGATTCGCTGACAGCCTCTGTCGCGACCACAGATACGTGGGCTGTTGCGGTTGGTTGGGGGTCAACTGAGCAAAGCTGGCGTGAGATTAAACTTTCATCTGCGTTGAGGCAAGCCAAGCTAAAAATATCGGTGGTTAGCGAGAAATTTTTGTCGGCGGCTGATCAAGATGTAGGGGTGCGCTCGGGCGATAGTGGCAGCAGTTTGCTGGTAATGGATGCTGAAGGGCGCTGGGTGTTAATTGGGGTTGCGAGCCTTTCTACTGGTTTTACCCGTGTGGCAACTTATGCTGAATGGATCGCTCAGACAATACAGATTAAGCCAAAGTTGTTTTTACCCTTGACTGGTAAAATTTTAATTGCCGAAGATTGGGATGTGCATGGTGTTTGGGGCGCAGTGACAGCATTGGGGCAACCGGCAGTCAATGTCGAGGTGGGCTTGTTTAAAGACAATGGTTATTTTGATAATGCTCTGCGCCCAATTAAGACCACAAC
>CAZLOF010000383.1:0-5090 GCA_964560745.1 uncultured Thermoflexus sp. | reverse complement strand
CTGCTGACTAGTCCTGGGATCCGCCCCTTCGTGCGATCCATCATCGAACGCTTCCGCCCGGTAACGACAGTGATGTCGCAGAACGAGATCCATCCCAAGGCCAAGATTCGCACTCTTGGGCAAATCTGATGCGGCTGCGTACCTTCAACGCGCCCGGCATGAAGGAGGCCATGGCCAGAGTAAAGGCTGAGCTGGGAGCCGATGCCGTCATTCTCAACATCGAGCAGGTAGGTCAGGCTGTCAGAATTACCGCAGCGCTCGACCGCGACGCTATTCTCGCTCAGCCACCGGCGTCAGCCAAAGACCCTCTCGACGCCATCGCCCAGGCACTCGATTTTCATCAAGTTGCGGCATCGCTGGCCGAGCGCCTTACACATCAAGCAGCGCAGGTGCTGCTTGAGAATCCGCATCAGGCACTTGCCGCCGCATTGCGGCTTCGCTTTCCAACTCAACCGCTTATAGAACGGCAACCAAGACGCCCGATCATGCTGGTTGGTTTGCCCGGCGCCGGTAAAACAGCAACGCTTGCCAAACTTTTGGCGCGCGCCAAACTTCGCCATTGGGAGAGTGTTGCGATCACCTGCGATGTAGTGAAAGCCGGCGCTGTAGAGCAACTTGGCACCTATGCTAAAGCATTGCAGATCTCCGCCTTCCGAGCGGGCAACCCGGCGACCTTGCGGCGCGCTGTGTCTCAAGCGTCGGACAACGCTCTTGTCATCATTGATACGGTCGGCTGCAATCCACTCGAGGCCAGCGATCTTGCTCACCTCACAGAACTGGCCTCGTCGGTCAAGGCGGAAATGGTTCTGGTTATGGCGGCCGGCGGCTGTCCAGTCGAGTCTGCAGAACTGGGGCAGCTCTTCGCCGAAGCTGGCGCCAGCCGCTTGATCCCCACCCGCATCGACGCGGCGCGACGCTACGGCGGTATTCTCGGTGCCGCAGAAGCAGGTCGCCTTGCTTTTGCGGAATTCGGTATTTCGCCCGAAATAGGAACCGGTCTCGATATCGTTGGCGCCGACAGACTGGCGGAATGGCTGCTGCAACCGATGCGCGTTGGCGCTCAGAAACGAGATCTGCCCCGCCAAGTATTTGGAACGAGATCATGAGTGAGCTGGCAAAAAGCGGCGTTGCCGCCGTCAAACTCAATACTGACATCATCCCAGGCGCGATCGCTATCGCTTCCGGCAAGGGAGGTGTCGGCAAGACATGGCTCGCAATCTCGCTCGCCCAAGCGCTCGCCCGAAACGGCGAACGCATTGTCCTATTCGATGGTGATCTAGGCCTTGCCAATGTCGATATCCAGCTCGGCCTTACACCGGCGATCGATCTCCGTACCGTGATCGAGCGAAAATTACCTTTAGCGCGCGCGGCGACTCGCTGTGCCGCGGGCTTTGATGTGATCGCTGGCCGTTCGGGCTCGGGCGGCCTTGCCAACATACCGCTGCACCGTCTATCGGCACTCACCACAGCCTTGCATGAAATGGCTTTGCAGTATGACCGTGTCATCATCGATCTCGGTGCCGGTGTCGATCGGCCGGTTCGTCATCTTGCTGCGCAGTGCCAAACGGCGCTCGTCGTCGCCAATGACGAACCGACGACGCTGACCGATGCCTATGCGCTCATCAAAATGCTCACGGCTGATCAAGCACGATGCCGCGTTGGCATCGTCATCAATTCCGCCCAGGATAGCAATCAAGGTAGGCAAACCTACGTGACATTGTCCAAAGCTTGTCAGAATTTTCTGAAACTGAGCCCGGCGCTGCTTGGCATCGTTCGCCGCGACCCCAAGGTCAAGGAAGCCATCCGGGCTCAAATGCCCCTACTCACCCGCCATCCGACTACGATCGCAGCACAGGATGTCGAAGCACTAGCTAATCAGTTCTCGCTCATCAACCTAACATGAGTGATATCCTCAACCCACTGGGTGGTCGTTTCGTTGGGCCTTCGGGTCCGTTGGCGACGACTTTGGTTTTAGGAACCGTTGCAGATCCACCGCGAGGACTGCGCCAGGTCGATCCCGGCACTATCATTAAGGGTATTGTGCTGGGCCGCGAAAGCGACGGCCTCACCGCCATCGCTACGGATAAGGGAACGGTTCGTGTCGCCGCCAATATTCCGCTGGTCGCAGGCGCACAGGTGACCCTAGAGGTCCGCCCCACGGGAGATCGACTGCAAGTTCTCATCCTTGCCAACGATACCGCGCGAACGGCACCACAATCCGCCGGCACCGCCGCCCCGCAGCCTGGGCCATCTCAAACCGTCGCACCACCCCTGCCATCGGCGGCAAGCGGCACTAGCTCCGGTGGGATCCACCCCGTGGAAGCCCGCCCCGCCCCTGCTTCGTCCACGCCTGCACCCACGCCGCCACGGGTCGAACCTAGTATCGAATTCGTAGGCTCCAGCCAACGTGCGATCGTAGTCCAAACATCCACGGCGACGACTTCGCTATCCGCCGGCGTCACGTCACTGTTATCGACCGCATCGTTGACCAACAGCGCACCAGCGCCCATTCTCGTGACGCCCAGTTCTGTATCAAACCTCACAGTGGTCAGTGCCGCAACGGTCCAGGCCACATTACTTGCAGCCGGTGTAGAGAAGAAGGGTCGACAAGCAACTCACAACCCGGTCACGGCAACAGACGTTTCATCGGTCGCGAAACTCGAGGGCGCTACCAGTTCTGTTATCAACGATACGCCGGAATCCGGCCAAAGCAATGCTTCGCCAACGGGCGCTATACCACTCACGAGTGCTCTCACAGCTGACGCAAAGCAGAGAATAATGGCTCTTTTCGCTGCGGCTAGCACGATGCCAGGACTAGCGGAGACCAAGCCTGCGGTTGGAGCGGTTTCCAGCGAGCCCCTTCCGATCGGAGCCGAACTTAAGCTACGTGTGCTGGCTGTGCAGATGCAAGGCGGGCAGGAGGTCACCATCGATACCATTGCGCTCGATCCCCAGGATGCGCATAGGCAAATTATCTTCGGCCGGGTTGTCAGCGTGACACCTGCAGGCCATGCGGTGATTCACACGCCGATGGGCGATATCATGCTACAGGATCGGTCGAGCTTGATGCCCGGCGCCCAGATCGCGCTAGCTATCGACACGCTGCAAAGTAGTGCATCACCGGTCGGGGCAATACCTATCGTACAGACGCCGCAGCAAGCGCTCCTTTCGCTTTCGCAAAGCTGGCCGACTTTGGCAGATATCGTTTCTCTCCTTCAGGGCACCAGCGCGGAAGCGACGCGCGCTGCGATAGATGCCGATACCGCGCATCAAGCGCTTGCCATGCTGCCACATGCTGGCATTCGCCTGGCTGCGGGCCTCATGAGCGCGATGGCAGCTCTACGCTCCGGCGATCTTGCTTTGCTTCTCGGGCCGCTCTTTGCCAGCAAAGGGATAGGCAGCGATAAGGAAGAAATGATGAAACGCCTCAAGGGGGAGTTCGCGCAACTATCGATTCTCGCGCAAGATAGACCTGAAGTGGATTGGCGAGCAATGTTTCTGCCGGTCCTCGACGATCAGGGCCATGTCACGCGAATCAATCTTTTCTATCGCCGCCCAAAAAAGGATAGTGTCGATGCCAGCGAGCGCGGCACCGGAACGCGCTTCGTCGTCGAAGCCGATTTTTCGCGCCTCGGCCCTTTTCAACTCGACGGGTTGATGCGCCCGCAGCGTTTTGATCTCATGGTGCGAAGCCGTCAGCGCCTCACGGATCGCATGCGGCGCGAGATCGAAGCGATTTACGAAGAAGCGCGGGGCTTGACCGGCTTTGCCGGCTCTATCGCTTTTCAGACAGTTGATGAATTTCCAGTGATTCCGCTCGATGATCTTAAGAAGGACAATTCTACCTACACCGTATAAGTGTCATACACCGCTTAATTTTCGTGCCTCACCTTGCGACGATGCTGCTCAATCCCTATTTCGTCGATCGTGGTCTGCTCACGCAGGGCCTCTGCTTGGCGCTTGCGCTCAGTTCGGTTCTGTATAGTCTGCTCAGTCCTCTTGATATCACCGAAGATCTCAGCAATTTCCTCGCGTGCACGATCTAGCTCCAGCGTCACATCGGCAACCGATTTCTCTAGACGTTCACGACGCTTGGCCATCATATCGCGGTAAAGCGGCAGATGGCGGCTCGCCTCGAGATCCGTACGTGCGATGTCTATTTCGCGCGATACATCCTCGTCGAGCTTGGCGATATCATTCAGCAGCCGCTCAACCAAAGCCGTCAGATCAGCGGCCTGGCGACGCTTTTCATCAATTGTCCATTTCTGCAGACGCAAAAGCTGGTCGAGCCCGTTCATTCTGTGACCGCTCCGTCATCTGCAGACTGCGTTTCGATAGAAACACCAAGGATGCCGGCAAGCTTCGCATAACCACTAGCAAGCGTTGTCTGCTCTTCACGTCGCTGATCCAGAAAATGCTCGATCGCAGGATAAAGATTGACCGCCTGATCGACCGCCTGATCGGTACCACGCTTGTAAGCACCCAGCCGAATGAGCTCGGCCATGTCCTCGTATACCGCCATGTGACGCCGTGCCTCACGCACGATCTTGTTCTCGAACTCACTGTTGCAGCCCGGCATGGTACGCGACAATGAACGTAGAATATTTACCGCCGGATAGCGACCGCGCTCGGCGATTGAGCGCTCTAGCACGATATGCCCGTCAAGAATACCACGGCAGGCATCAGCTATTGGCTCGTTGTGATCATCACCCTCGACCAGAACGGTGAAAAGCCCGGCAATCGATCCCGATCCGGCAACGCCAGGGCCGGCACGCTCCAGCAGGCGCGGCAATTCGGCAAAGACCGAAGGTGTATAGCCCTTTGAGGCCGGCGGCTCACCGATAGAAAGACCTATCTCGCGCATCGCCATAGCAAAGCGCGTGACTGAGTCCATAAGACACAGCACATCCTCTCCTGTGTCGCGAAAATATTCTGCGAGCGCCAAAGTCACCTGTGCCGCCTGACGCCTCAGTAATGGTGATTCGTCCGAGGTCGCCACCACGACTACACTGCGCGCGAGACCCTCCTCGCCCAGTTCATCCTCTATGAATTCCTGTACCTCACGGCCACGCTCACCAATGAGGCCGATT
>CAZLOF010000382.1:2079-5098 GCA_964560745.1 uncultured Thermoflexus sp. | reverse complement strand
GCTTTGATGGCGGCGACGGGGTCGCCTTCGAGCGCGTTGACCGTGTGGGTGGCACCAAATTGCTTGGCCCATTCTAATTTGCGCGGGTCAATATCAACCGCGATGATGGTGGTTGCGCCGCCCAAGCGTGCGCCTTGGATGACTGAATCACCCACGCCGCCGCAGCCGAACACCGCTGCGCTGCTGCCGGGCTTCACCCCTGCGGCATACAAGGCCGCGCCCACGCCGGTCATCACGCCGCAGCCAATGAGCGACATTTGAGGGGATGGCAAACTGGCCGCCACCGGTACGCATTGCCCCGCATGCACCAAGGTGTGGGTGCAGAAGGTGCCGATGCCTAACACCGGGTTGAGGGTGACGCCGTTTTTGTCACGCATTCGCTTTTCGGCGTTTAGGCTGTTACAACAAAAATTGGGTTGCCCATTCAAACAAAAGCGGCATTTGCCGCAGGGAGCACGCCATGCCATGATGACGCTGTCGCCTTTTTTGACGTTGGTTACACCTGCGCCCACTTGCTCAACAATGCCATGCCCTTCGTGCCCAAGCAAAAAGGGGAAGCCATCGGTGCCATAGGTGCCGAGTTTGACCCCGAGGTCGGTATGGCATACGCCAGATGACAGCACTTTGACCAATACTTCATTTGGACCGGGGTCGTCAATGGTGAAATCTTCGACGAGGGCCGCTTGGCCGGGGATGCGGGCGATGACGCCACGCGCTTTGGTTGCCATTTTAGAATTTTCCTTACGTTATTTAATTAATGACGATTTGATTAGGTTTCGCGTTTTGCTCGCAAAAAATGCGAAAAAGTTTTCACCGATTTGACCCTATTGCACTGCCATAAGCAGGGCGATAGGGTCAAATTGGCATATAGCTTTATTAAAGTGATATTGTCAGGCTTGTGAAAAGACACAACATCTTTGCGTTTTGCATTTTTGCGAGAAAACTTAAAATTTACTCATGCCTTCACTCAATGAAGGTCGCATATCGAAGATTATATGCCAGAATAGTTGCAGTGGTGATACGATGTTGCATCATAGTTCGCGAGCCATGTATACGGGTTGCTCGTCTTCTGCCTCGAATCCGCCTGATTGATAGAATGAGACGGCGATATCGTTATCGGCCAGCACCCACACATAGCTTACAGCATTGTTGCGCATCCAACGCTCCATTTCGTTGAGCAAAGCGCGGCCCACGCCTCGCCTGCGCCACGCATTACGCACCCCAATTTCATACAACACCAATTCTTTTCCATCGCCTGCGGGTAAAGGTAAGACGGCGCAGTAAAGCGAGCCGATCACTTTATCGTCAACATAGGCCACCCAATGCAATACGGCGGGGTTGGCAAGATAACGCTGGGTGGCAGCAGGCGTTAGTGGGCGCTTGGGCTTATCTTCATGATCAAGATCAAAATCGGCGATATCAAGCACATATTGGGTGAGCATGGCTTCGTCGCCCAAGCAAAGGCGTTTGATTTGGAATGACATGAGGTCAATTTTAGAATGGTTAGTCGATCTTATTTCTCAGCACATATTTATGCATACGTCCGGCCACACCTAATTCGACCTCGCCGACATACAAATCGCCGTGCGAATCGACCCATAGCCCATGCGGGCCGCCGCGAAACTCGCCGGGCACTTCGCTGGGTTGGGGGCGGCCCCATTGCGCCAATACCTCACCGTCCAGTGTCATGATGCTGATGCGTCGACCCAATTCGGCGATATACACCACATCGGCGTGGCGGTCAAAATGGGCGGTGTTGGGGCGCAGCAAACCGCTGCGCTCTTCCAAATAATTGCCGTCGAGATCGAACAGTTGAATACGGTTATTTTCGCGGTCGCAGATCCAAATACGATCAAAACGATCGACCCGCACATGATGTGAAATGCTAAATTGCCCCGGCCCCTTGCCGCGCTCGCCCCACGATTTCAACAAGCGCCCGTCGGGCGAAAAGCGATGCACCCGCGCATTGCCGTAGCCATCCGACACGATCAGGTCGCCGTTGCTGGCAATGTCGATATCGGTTGGCATGTTAAAGGGTTCGCCATCCACGCTGGTTTTTTGCCCATATGTGCCCAGCGTCAACATCAACTGCCCGGCTTTGTTAAATTTGTAAATGGTGTGATTGGTGACATCGACACAATAGACATTGTCGTCGGCATCAATGTGCATCCCATGCGCACACATTGGTGTTAGCACCCCTTCACCCCATGTTTCAATAAAATTGCCAGCGCGGTCAAACACCGCCAATGGGTGGGTGCTGCGCGAATAAATGAACACACGGTCTTGTGAGTCACATGCAATGGCTGGAATCCAGCCCCATTCCCAGCCGTGCGGGGTTTTTAGCCAGCCTTCGGCGTAGTCGTATTGATATTTACCTGAACCAAATGTCATATTTCCTCCTGTAAAGTATATTATTACATCTTAAATAGGCGCACTTTTGATACGCGCAGGCGATCCATTTCTTCTACCCGTAAGCGGATGGCGTGTTCTTTAACCTCAAATTCATCCCCTGATTTGGGGATGCGCCCTAGAAAGCCCATGACGTAACCGCCAATGGTATCGTAATTTGGATCGGTGATTTCGATGCCAAAGGCATCATTCACTTCGCCAATGGTGGTCAGCCCGTTTAATAGGGCGCTGCCATCGGAATGGGCTTGAATATCGGGCGGGGATGAGGCATCGACCCCGACCGCACCAACAATTTCGGCCAATAACCCATTGAGCGTTACGAGGCCAGCCGTGCCGCCATATTCATCTAATACAATCGCCATTGCTTCGCGTTTGGTGCGCATTTGTTGCAGCAATTCGTCGGCGCGTTGGGTATCTGGCACAAAAAATGGCTCGCGCATAAGCTGACGCACACTCAGGGTATGTGGTTTGGGGTAAATGGCACGCACCAAGTCTTTGACATGCAACATGCCGATAATATGATCGAGTGATTCTTTGTAAACGGGGATGCGGTCGAGTGGGTTGGCGGCAAGCAGATGAATGACTTGATCAAGGCTGGTTTCAACATCGA
>CAZLOF010000382.1:0-2069 GCA_964560745.1 uncultured Thermoflexus sp. | reverse complement strand
CAGCATTTCGGTGCGCGGAACCATGACTTCACGTACGGTGGTCTCGCCAAATGAAAAGACATTGCTTAACATCGTCCCTTGCTCCGATTCGATAATACCGCCCTTCTCACTTTCAGCCAACAACATTTTGAGTTCTTCGACCGAATAAAGCTGGCTGCCGTGCCCACTGGCTTTTACGCCAAGCACATTTAGCACCACCCGCGCCGATGAATTGAGCAACCAGATGAATGGATAAAGTAAGCGGTTGAGGGTGGCCATCATTGGCACAATGACACACGCCACCCGTTCTGCCGAGCGTAAGGCATTTGAGCGCGGCACAAGCTCACCCAGCACCACGTGAATATAGGTGGCAAATAATAACCCGCATAGTGTGCCAATTGAGGTAATAAGCGAATTGGGCAAACTTAAATGTAGGCTTTCTAGCCAATTTTCAATGACCAAGCTAATGGGCGGTTCGACCAATATACCGACTGCGATGGAGATGATGGTAATGCCAATTTGCACCCCCGCCAAAAATTTATCGGTATCGGCCATCACCTTTAAGACGGTTTGTGCGCCCGGGTAATTTTGCTCGGCCATTTCAACCAATCGCGTGCGTCGTGAGGCCACCAAACTGTATTCAGCAGAGATATAAATGGCGGAGATGCCACTTAAAATTAAAAGTGTAATGATGCCAAAAATAAGGGTTGACATAAGATTATGGTTGGCGATTAGACTTTAAACGTCTAAAGAGTATTTCTGTCATTGTCTCAAACATTTTGGGGCGCAAAATAATGAGCAAGACCCCGAATGCGAACCAGATGATCATTTTTAGTAAAAGTGTTAAGCTGGTGCTGCTTAAGTGAATGGCACTGCCAGCAAATGCCGCAATAAAGGCAATGCCAAACAACAAAAGCACGGTGCCGAATGGGTAAGGGATTGGGTAGGCACGCTGCGATTGATAAAACAACATGATGGGAATAACCGATTGAGCGAGCAAGGTAGCCCAAGCCGAGCCAACTTTGCCAAAGGTTGGCACCAACAAAAAATTAAAGATGATGTTTAAAAAGGCCGCCAAAATAAAGGCGCTTGCCATTGAGATGCTCTTCTTTTTTATTTCAAGCCCAAGGCCGGCAATGGCTTGTAACCCAATCATGACAAAGCTAAAGGCCAATGGGCCAATCACAGGTGCGGCATCAATCCATCGCCCCCCGGCGGTGGCCAACAAAACGAAGTTTGGCGCAAATAAGGTTAACCCTAAACACAGTAGGCAGCCCAGCCAAACATAAATAAGTAACACTTGGGCATAGGTTTTGTTGGCATCGGGGCGCTGGCGAATGGACATTGAAAATGGCCCCCACGCCTGTTGAAAGCCGGTGGTGAGCAAAACGACGACAGTCGCCAAGCGTGCACCAACGCTATATAGCCCAACTTCGTCGGTTGAGCCATAGGCCTGCACAAAATAACGATCTGACAAACTGACCACCCAAAATGCCAAACTGGCTGGCACAAGCGGCAGCGAGTAGCGCAACATGCCGCGTAAATGGGGCAATGAGACATATTTGGGGTTGATCCAATCCCCCAATAAGCCAATGGCAATGAGGGTGGCGACACCCTGCGAGAGCAGCGGGGCGGCAAAAACGCCAAACAAACCCCATTTAAATCCAGCCACAAAAATAATGGTGGTGAGAATGGCTAATAGCGATGTGCCCAAGGTAAAAAACATCATGGTCTTGGGGCGTTGTTGTAGGCGTAACCAATTGCGCAAAATGTCGGGCAAGGCCGAAAACATAAATTGTCCAACGGCGGCTAGCCTAAAATAAAGCGCTGCGCTGCGATTCTCGATAATGCCGGTGGCGAGCACATCGGCCAGCGCCCAAATGATGAGGGCAAAGACGAAGGTGATACTTAATTGACACCATGCCCATGATGCAATCGTGCGTTTTCTCAAGGTCAGGTCTTCGCTGTCCCAATACCAACGATGCCCAGCGGCATCCATACCCAACAAGCTGATAATGCAAATTAACGATAAGGTGGTTAGCTCAAGGTCTTGGGTGCCATATTCACTTTCTGTCAGCTAGCGGGTATAA
>CAZLOF010000381.1:0-5112 GCA_964560745.1 uncultured Thermoflexus sp. | reverse complement strand
CCCAATGCCCATTTTCTTGCTTTGCCAAATACGGCCCTTGCATTCGCAATTTGCCAAAATCTGTGCCAGTGCCCACCGCCTGCTCAATCGCACGTTTATTGCCCAAATCAATCCCACGCACAACCAATTCGTGCGAACGAATGATCCCTTGCATCACACTGGCATAAGGCGGAAAAATACCTCGTGCCGAATGGTCTGTATCGGCATTAAAGGGTTTGCCATCTCGAAAAAGCCATACATCTACTGGCTCAATCAGCAAACGCATGTGGGTTAAATCATTGAGAAGTGTCATTTAATCTTGTCCTCCTGTGGCGATAAATCGGGCCAAGGCAAGCCAGCGCCCAAGATCATGCATGCCCCCGGGCATATGTTGTGCCCAACCGAGCCAATCTTGGGCCAATTTGTCGCGCTGGTCATCTTTTAGTTTTGCTTTGTCGCTATGTCGGACGATCAACCGGCGCAACTCAGCCAATTGCATGTTTTTTAATGTTTCGTCTTTTGGCTGTTTGTTATTAGTGGCATCAACCAAAACATCAGCAACCCGAATTACATCGTAAGGCAAGCGAGTTGAGAGTGTGTTGTCGCTAAATCGTTCTATCATTTTGTCAAAATGATCTTTTAACTTATCCCAGCAACTATAGACCTGTGAATCTTCGCCACTGCGTTTTAATATACGAATGGCAATCGCATTTTTCCTTGCCTCTTCTTCACTTGGTAATCGGACTTGTTTTGCATATTTTTCGGCGGCACGCACTGCCTCTAGCGCATTGCTAAGCGGCGATAAATGATGCACAATAGCGATACCGCCAGACAATGTGCATTTTTCGTGCAAAGCTTGTTTAAATTCTTCAGACAGACATCTGGCTTGGCTCAATGCCGCATCTACTGATGCAAACGCTAAAACATCATCGCCACCGTTGTAAATGCGAAAACCATCTGGAATAATGTTGGCAACACGCGCTGCAAAATTTGACAATTGTTCACTGAGCTTTTTGTGATCGTTATCGGTGGCGCATCCATCCACCACTTTGCCAATGCCGTCGCCGTCCATCATCATAATAGCGTAATAAGGCGAAGGTTTGTCACAACATTTTTCATACAATTTTTTCAATTTAATCTGTGTTTCTTTCAATTTACTTGGGTCTAAATCTGTAATCCCATAGCTTTGGTTGAGGCGCTGAGGTGTTAGGGTGTCTAAAAAGAGCAAATCGCCATCATAGGGGAAAGCCATTTCCTCGGTGACTCGATAAATGTTATCACCCAATAAGCCTTCTACTGCAATCCGATAGGTTTTGAGATCATCAAGCGCATTGGTCTGTGCGCATTTCAAAAACGACCAAGCCGCGATGGTGCTGGTCGAGTAAAACGGCTGGTCGGCATGACGTGCCAGATTGCAAAACCGTTTTACTGCGCCAATACTGTCGAGCAACTCGCGGCCCTCTGGTCGTAGCATCGAAGGCGTTACGTCTTTTCGCTTACTTACCCCTTTCCAAAAATCTTTGGGTGGTTGTTGGTGACGGTGCAGTGCTTCACGCATCCCACTCAAGCTGTCCTTCACGCCCGGCTCTTCGATCTGGCTAAACAGACGGCTGCGTTTTACCGCATCTAGCGCATTTTTTGCTTCCTTATAGGCATTTTTATAGGCAGTATTGCCTGTGCCTTTCATCGGTTGTGCCACCCAATACACTTGCCATAGTTTTTGTGCATCGGTTTGGCGTTTCCAAATGCTTTGTAGGGTCTGATCTTCGCGCTCGACCTGCAAAAAATCAGCCGCACTATTGCAAATGTTTTTCCATGCCCCATAGAGTGCTGCTGTGGCTTGCTGCGCAATTGACACCGCTTGGTCACTTGGCACTTTTGCCACAATCATGTTTGGCACATCTGATTTTTGACTACTTCCATCTTTTTCTAGGACTGGATAAATCACGTTTGCATTTAAGTTGGAAATTTGCATTGCCGCCGCCGCCGCTAAGTTGGCAATGATTCGGCTACCTGCAAACAAATCTGCTGTGCGTCGCGCCTCGCTAATGAACGATTGGACAGGGCTGAAGGTGAAAATAAGAATTGAGTGTGTCATCGATTCCAGCCTTCAATCTTTAAATCCTCACCATTAAATTTTTCTATGGTCTTGTTCAATTCTTGCAGATTGTTGCCTTTAAAATTTGACGGTAGCGATATGAGTAAAGCCCCATATTGTCGATCTATTTGAATGGGACGCATCCATAGTGGCGATGCTTGTCGAGGTTTTATCCCCCCTAAATACGATTGCAATGGCATTTTGTTCATAAACTCTTTAATGACTTCAACCCCTGAATTTTTAAGTAAATTTTTGCAAAATATAATGCGGCTGCCTTTTGAAGCATGAGGAAATTCCCCCTGCTCCCTTAATGGTGTAATTGTTTTCGGTGCATTCTTTTCTGCTATTGTTTTTGCCGCGTTAATGCTATTTTGGGCTGTTTGCGTAATGTATTTTTTCCACTCAGGCGGTTGATTGGGCATGGGTTGTATGTATTTCTCGTCAGAAGATCGAATAATCTTTAATGTGCCATGCCCCCGCCGTGCCCTTAACCCAACCCCGCCAAAGGTGAGGGCAAGCTGCAATGAGGCGCAAGCCGCTTCCCAAGCGCACATATCACATCCCCAAGCTGCACTAAGGATGAGATCGAATTGAAACCCATTGGGTATCCCATTTCGTGACGCACTTTTATCTTTGTGAGGCAGAATTGAAAATGAGTTGAATTTCGGTTTGCTCTGACTACTGATTCTCACTGCAATAGGCGACCCGTGATCTGTATTGCCAAAAACCTGACTTTCTAGTTTTTGCAATTCATCTTTATTGTCGCCAATAGTACCTCCCATTGCCGCCCGCCACCAATAACGCATAGCCCCGCGAAAAGCGGGGGGGCGCAATTCAGGCTCGCCACGTGGGTCAGCCCCAGCCAAAAATAAAGGCGTGATCGTTTCGAGGGTAATACGCACCTCGCGCCGAAGCGCTGATATAGATTCACTCATAAGGTTTATTATGTTGGATGGCTTGTTTTTGACAAGCGATTCAATTACTGTTTTAAAGAGTAGTTTTCTACTCAACCCGAATTAGGTTGATGTTACTTAAAGAAAATGTAACAGCTTACTTCATATTTTCTCTTTTAATACTTGGGTTAAATATGGCGCAAACTCTGCAATGAGGGCTGATCGCGTAGCTGAGCCTGCCGGCAATTCGCGCCATTCATCGAATTTTCGGTAAATTCGTGAAAGCTGATTAGCAATCGTTTGCTCTTGTTTGTTAAGGGCTTTTGCCAGCCCTGCATTGTCAAATCCATGTTGGCACAAAGCAATCAACAAATTCTTTTCCATAGAGGTCAAATAACGCTCTAAAAACTCACGTTGTCGCCTTATTTTTTCATGGTGTGAAAAGTGGCGTTGTCGTTCAATTGCTCGCCAAGGATCATCTGCTTCTAAGATTGCTGAAACCGTTGCCGCATCGGACCAACGTAAAACTGGCACTTGCAAAACATGAATATCGTTGTTAACATCAATATGCATTTGCTTAACATTTTCACTGTTTCGCTTATTCGAAACCATATGCCAAATATTGTCATGCTCACGGAACAATAGTTGAGCCGCAACCATTGTTTTACGCCCTCTTACTATACTGAGATGTATAACTGTATATTCTTTTCTTGCTTCCTTGAGAGTTTGATAAAGCGTTTTTAAAAATGCGCTGATATCGTTGTCATTGCGAATATCATCAATGACACTCCCTATCCCTAAAATAGGGCAGCGCCGATATCTTATAGATGCTGGGTAATATTTTGCTGAAAATTCATGATCCAGCAAATCAATTGATGGTTGAATGACGATACCAGCAGTATGCACAATAATGACCTCGGTAATAGGATAGCGCTGAGCGAGAAGCCAATCCAGCAAAATAGTAACTGCTTGGGGTTCTGTGCTTAATGGGGCGATAAGAACGTGCTTTTCACTCATCCTATCGCTCCACCCGCATCACCCCATCACCTTTCACCGTATTCTTGCCCACCTGCGCCAATTCACCCCAATGCAGCCAAGGGCGCAACAATTGCCAATCGGCCAATAGGGCCGAATATTGGGCATAGCCAATAAAGCCGCCGGTTGGGGTGCGCGAATAGGTGCGGCTGCTGCCGCTAAAGAGGTCAATCCATTCGGTATGGGTGGCTTGCATCATGACGCGGTTGGCGGCGGCTTCGAGCAAATCAATTTGCTCACGCGGGCGACGAAAGTGCGGGTCGGCGTATTGTTTGGTTAAGTCATCTAATCGTTTGAGCAAAGCCTTAAACAACAAGCCAAAATGGGGTACACGCAATATCTCTTGATTGCTGATAATGCGCATGGGGGTGATAAAGTGCAACCTAAAGGCGACTTGCGAAGGTCGGCGATGGGGGGATTGATCGCGGTTAAACCCTTCAATCGGTTGCATAGCGAGCATTTGGGCATGGGTAATTTGGTTTTCGGGCAGGCGCACCACCTGCTCGCCCTCGGTTAGCACCGCTTCTACATCACCCGAAAAAGGGTTGAGCGACACAATCTCGCGTAGTTCAAATCGACCACGTCCCGCATTGCCATGCAGCCCAACGCCCAATTCACCAGCCCCGTGCCAAGGCACAATGAGGTATGGCAAGTAGCGCAATCCATCGCCAAATAGGGTAATGCCAAAGCGAAAATCTTGACCCGCCGCAATTTGCCCGTTTTCATCAGGCGCAAATGTGGGCGGGTTTAGGGCATAGGGGCGACGTTGGTCACCGCCATGCGTCTCTTCACGCAATAGGGTGCAGGCCGGGCATTGGGCATCGTTGGGGCATTGGCCATTATGGGGGCAGGCCACCCGCAATAATACCCGTGCAAATGCCCCGCGCAGTTGCCCCCCCGCTTTGTGCGGGTGCAGGCGAATGGGGTCTATGGCCTTGCAAGTGTAAACCAGATGAATGGCAGTTAGGGGGAAATGTTCTGTCGTCATATTATTTTTGATTATTTATCATAGGCGGGTCAGTGACCGAAACATCGAATGTTGTCGTAGAGACGGGTCGCCGACCCGTCTTTGGTCGTGATGCGCCAAATAAAACCATCGTCATGGAT
>CAZLOF010000380.1:0-5113 GCA_964560745.1 uncultured Thermoflexus sp. | reverse complement strand
AAATAAAATAGCGCGTAAGGTAGGCAAAAACTCAACCAAAATTCACTCACGACCGCTAAACTTGCCCCAAATGAGACAAAACCACACCCCCACCCCACCCAATCTTCGCGGCAGGTCGCAACGCGCCCTGTGGTTTGGAGCACACTTATTTCTTAGTCTCATCTTTTGGGAATTGATTTTGTCGCGACTGCTTGGGCAAACACGGGTGGCGCAAGGCCGATTGGGCCGCATGATTGTCTTTGCCCGCCGATTTCGCGCCTTGGCCCTCGATTTGGGCGGGGTATGGATCAAGCTTGGCCAATTTCTCAGCAGCCGCGTCGATATTTTGCCGCCAAGCGTCATCGCCGAATTGGCTGATTTGCAAGATGCCGTGCCCGCTGAGCCAACCGACCGAGTCATTCGCACTATCGAGCATGAATTGGGGCAACCAATCGGCCAATTGTTTGCTGAATTTGAACCCGACCCAATCGCAGCGGCCTCGTTTGGGCAGGCATACCGCGCTTTGTTAAATGTTAATGTCGCGTCCGCCGCATCCCCCATCACCCAAAGCACCCGTGTGATTGTAAAGGTGCAGCGCCCCAACCTCGACCAAATTGTGGCGACCGACCTACGCTCACTTAAAACCATCATGGGCTGGGCCAAATGGTATCGATTGGTGCGTGAACGCGCCAATGTCGATGACTTGGTGCGTGAATTTAGCGATGGCATTTTGGCCGAGCTAGATTATGAGCAAGAAGCACGCAACGCCGAGTTATTCGCCCATCATTTTGCCCACGATGCCCAAGTGCGTATTCCAAAGCCTTACAAAACCCTGACCACGCGCCGCGTGTTGGTGTTAGAAAATGTCGAAGACATCAAAATCACCGATTACGATGGCTTGGCTAGCGCCAATATTTCGCGGGTGGCGGTAGCACGCAAATTGTTCGACACTTATTTGCAGCAATTTTTTACCGATGGCTTCTTTCACGCCGACCCGCACCCGGGTAATTTATTTGTGCAGCCGCTCGATGTGGCGCAGGCCACCCAACTCGATATCGATATCCCTGCCGATGGCACGCGCCCGTTTCGCCTCACATTTATCGATTTTGGCATGGTTGGCACAGTGCCTAAAGCCTATGAAAAAGAGCTACGCGAAATTATTATTGCTACCAGCCTAAAAGATGCGCGGCGGGTAACGGCGGCGGCCCAGCGCATGGGTATGTTTTTGCCCGGAGCCGATCTTTTTCGGATTGAGCAAGCGGTATCAATGTTGTTTGACAAATTCTGGGGGCTAAACACCACCGATCTGGTGAATGTGTCATTCGACGAGATGTTTAGCTTTGTGGCCGAATTTCGGGATCTGCTCAGCACCTTGCCCTTTCAAATGCCACAAAACATGCTTTATCTGGGGCGCGCCGCCAATATTTTGAGCGGTATGAGCACCGCTCTCGACCCCAAATTTAACCCTTGGAAGGAGATTCAGCCCTTTGCCCAAGGCATGGCGCAAAAATCGAGCAAACGCGGGGCGCAAGATGTGCTGGATGAAGTCACGAAGTTGTTGCGCCAAGCATTGCAACTGCCCAACCAAGCCGATCAAGTACTATCACGCGCCTTGAGTGGGCAATTAGAAATACGCGCCCAACTGAGCCAAGCCAGCACCAATGACCTGCGTCGCATCGAGCATGGTATTTCGGGGCTCAGTTGGCTCATCATCTTTGCCGTGTTTATGGGCTGTGGCACAGCCTTGCTCATCAGCCAATTTGCCGGCTTGGGCACAGCATTTCTGCTAGTTGGTGGGCTGGCGTTGGCAAAGGGGCTATTTAGGTAAACGAGTGAATGAGGGATTGAGGGATTGGGAATCAGGAATTTCGCCCTTCATCCTTCATCCTTATCCAATCACTCATTTCTGCCAATCAATCCGCCGCCCACAACCTCATCGCCCACATACACCACCAGCCCTTGACCGGGGGTGGCATCGCGTTGCGGCTCATCAAATTCAAATCGCGCCGAGCCGTTAGGGTTGGGGTAAAGCGTGCCGCTGGCCTCTTTGGCCTTGTAGCGCACTTTGGCGGTGGCGGCAATGGGGCCAACAGGGGGTACATCGGCACAATAATGCATGGCCCGCACCATTACCTGACGCGCCCCCAGCGCCGAGGCTGGGCCGACCACCAGCGCATTACGGGCGGCATCTAATTTAAGCACAAACATTGGCTCACTGGTCGATGATTTAACCGACAAATTAAGCCCTTTGCGCTGCCCAACGGTATAAAACGGCAAGCCATCGTGTTGCCCAATATGCTCACCTGCCGCTGTAACTATCGGTCCGGGTACCGCCACTTCGGGCATTTGACGCACCAAAAACCCACGATAATCGCCTTGTGTTAAAAAGCACAGGTCTTGGCTTTCGGGGCGCTCGGCGGTGGGCAACCCAAATTTGTGGGCTAACTCGCGCACCTCGGCCTTAACATAACCGCCACATGGGAACATGGCACGCCGCAAATCTTTTTGCCCAAGCACATGTAACACATAACTTTGGTCTTTTTTTGCATCACGCCCCTTCGCCAAAGCAAAACGCACCCCAGCCTCAACCGCTGGGTCATCATATTGCCGCACCTGCGCATAATGCCCAGTCGCCATATAGTCTGCCCCCAAAGCCAACGCCCGTTGCATTAAAAAACCAAAACGAATGCTACGATTGCAGTTAAAGCACGGGTTGGGGGTGGTGGCTTCGGCATAGCCATTGATCCAAGGGTCAACCACGCGCTGCTTAAACACTTGCTCAGCATGAACATCGTAAAACGGAATGCCGAGTTGTTGGGCGATGGCGCGGGCATCGGCAACAGCTTCGGGGGCACAACAGCGGTTAGCGTTGGGTTGACCATAGGCATCGTTGCCCTCTTCGGCCCATAGGCGCAGCATAATGCCAACCACATCGTAACCCTGCTCAACCAGCAACGCCGCCGCCACCGATGAATCAACCCCACCTGACATTGCTACTACCACTCGTGTTTTTTGCTTGCTCACGCCGAGAATTTTACTGTGATTTGGTGAGAGGTTATGCAAAGCCACGTTTTGTTGTCATCATATTTAGCGTTAGTATAAAAATTATTTTCATCAATACAAAACCGCTCACAAAGCCCGCAAAGAACACCAAGAAAGTATTTTTATAAACCCTTGGTGGTCTTCGTAAACTTTGAGAGAGACACATTGCAGCGTTTTTATACAACCTCTTAGTCGACAATATCTTCGCCATCTCACCCGTGAATAAATTCACCGGAAGGCAATCGCAAATTGGCGAAGGGATTGAGTCGAGGATTCAGGCCGAAAACAGAACGCTGTTATCATACTTTACATGCCCAAAAGCACCCATTTTCCCGCGCTGCAATCGCGCGATTTCCGCATTTTTTTCATCGGGCAATCAATTTCACTCATTGGCACATGGATGCAAAACACGGTGCAGCCTTATCTGGCTTACCGCATGAGCAATCAACCCCTCTATCTGGGCATGATCGGTTTTGCCACAACCTTGCCCACCTTATTACTCACTTTACCGGCTGGGGTGTATATCGAGCGTATGAATAAACGCCATGTGGTTATGGTGCTGCAAACGCTGCTCATGTTACAGGCTTTGGCGATGGCGGCCCTCACCCTGAGCGGTCATATTACGATTGGCTGGATTGTGGCGTTATCGTTTGTAGCCGGGGTGGGGCAAGCCCTTGAGGTGCCAGCGCGGCAAGCCATGTTGATTGAATTGGTGGGAAAAGAGGGTTTGCCAAATGCCATTGGGCTAAATTCCACCAGTTTTAATGTGGCGCGGGTGGTTGGCCCGCTTTTTTCTACACCATTTTTGGTATTGTTACAAGATCAGGGGGAGGGTTGGGCATTTTTAGCCAACGGTATTTCATTTTTATTTGTCATTGTTAGCCTCTTTCTCATTCACCCTACCTCGATTAATACGGCCCCCAGCGAACGACACAGCGTGATGTATGACCTGCGTGAAGGGCAACGGTTCATTACCGCTTCAACCCTCATCACCACGCTTATCTTCATGGCGAGTTTAATGAGCTTTTTTGGTTTTCCCAACATTCAACAAATTCCGGTTTTTGCACACGATGTTTTAGCCCAAACAAACGATACGCAAGCCGATATTGCGACCCGCAATACGGCTTTGGTTTTTGCACAAGGGCTTGGGGCGCTGATTGCTGCCGTTACCGTAACCACCTCTAGCGTATCACTCAAACGCAAAGGGTTGCTCTTGACCATTGGGCAATTTGTGTTTGCCATTGGGCTGCTGGCCTTCAGCCAATCACGCTGGTTGCCACTCTCGCTTTTAACAATGATGTTAATCGGTTGGGGCACGGTCACTGCGCTCTCACTGACCAATACCCTCATTCAATTGACCGTGCCCAATACATTACGGGCGCGGGTGATGAGCACTTTTGGGCATTACAAGGCATTGCCCCATTTGGCAGCTTGTTTATTGGTTGGCTGGCCGATCATTATGATGCGCCATTGGCGGCCCTAGTCGGTGGGGTGTTTTGTTTGCTCGCGCCGCTTGTCATCAATTTGTTTACGCCTACCGTCAGGCGTGTAACAATTTAGCGCGTGTATGGTCGCTGAAGTCTTGGGGTGACGAAACGCTTTGCAAGTCGAGGCTTTGCGGCAAATTGCCACAAAGCCTCGACTTCCGAGATTTGTCGCTGATTGAGAGGCAAACAAGTTCATCTCATTTGCTGGCGGCCAAACCGAAGCTCAGCGTCTAATCTTTCGAAATGCCAAGTAATAACTCAGATTATTTACCGACAACGCACGTCATCCCAGCCAAAAGCATCGAGCCGTGCCAGCAATTGCTTTTCGGCTTCGGGCGTAATACTACGCTTGGGCAAGCGCATCGGGCCACAATCGATACCACAGATGCGCAACATGGCTTTACCCGCGCCACCACCAAAGTCATTCAAAATTTGCACACTTTCACGGGCACGGGCTTGTTCTTGCATGGCTGTTTTCATATCGCCCTTGTCAAAGGCCGCCATCACACGGTTATAGACTGGCGCACTATAGTTATAGGTGCTGCCGACCGCGCCTTGCACACCCACCACCAAACCCGACAACAAAATTTCATCACGACCAAAAT
>CAZLOF010000379.1:0-5115 GCA_964560745.1 uncultured Thermoflexus sp. | reverse complement strand
ACCTATGAGTCAATTCATTCTTCGCCGTCTATTTTTGTTAGGTTTTGTGGTGATTGGTATTTTGGCCGTTACATTTGCCCTAGCTCGTCTTATTCCCGGCGATCCATGCACTGCCATGTTGGGTGAAAAAGCCACCATTGAAAAATGCGCGGCTTTTAATGAACGCTTTGGCTTAAATGACAGCATTCCGGTTCAATTTGTGCGCTATGTGCAAAATATTAGTCGTGGCGATTTTGGGCAATCAATCAAAGATTCACGCAATGTCACCGATATTATTGCCGAGCGCCTGCCAATGACGGTTGAATTGACCATTTTTGCGACCTTGATCTCAGCTATTGCTGGCGTGGCTTTAGGGATCGTTTCATCTACCCGCCAAAATAGCGCTATTGATGTCGCCGCCATGATTTTTGCCAACGCTGGTGTCAGCATTCCTATTTTTTGGTTAGGGCTGATGTTGGCTTATTTTTTTGCCATTACCCTCGCTGGGACTTTTCTGCAATTGCCCCCATCGGCACGTATTACCCCGGGAGCCGACCTGCCTAATTTATTGAAATTATGGAAAATGGAAGATGCTACTGGCTTTAGCCGATTTGGCACCATATTTTTGTCGAATTCATATATGCTAAATGCCATGTTGCAAGGCAAGTGGGATATTGTGTGGGATGCGTTTAAACACCTCATTTTGCCGAGTGTGGCAGTTGCGACCGTTTCAACCTCGATTATCGCCCGTATGACACGTGGCGCAATGCTCGATGTATTTACCCAAGATTATGTGCGCGTAGCCCGCGCCAAAGGTTTATCTGAGCGCCTCGTTGTTATGCGTCACGCATTTAGAAACGCACTTGTGCCGATTGTTACAGTGATTGGTTTGCAATTTGGTGGGCTATTAGGCGGGGCAGTATTAACCGAAACCACTTTTGGCTTGCCCGGCATTGGCACAAAGCTTATCGATGCCATTTCATCACGAGACTATCCAGTTGTGCAAGCGTTTACGGTTGTGATTGCGTTATTGCTGGTTTTGGTTAACCTGATAGTTGATGTTTCTTACGCTTATTTAAATCCACGCATTCGGGTGCAATAGGTATTCTGATGAAAATTTTTTCAAAGTGGCAAAGTTGCAGAGTTGCAAAGCAGCAAAAATTAAAGCTTTGCCACTCTGCCACTTTGCCACTTTGCCACTTTGCAAGCCCCCTCAACGTTTTAGTTGATTTTTGTTTATCCGCCCTCATTTGAATAAAATGGCATCCACCACTCTCATTTCTCACCCTCAAGCTGTGCAACAGCCTACTTTTTCGATCCAATCGCCTTTTCGGCGCACGATGCGCCGCTTGCTCAGCCATCGCTCGGCCCAGATAGGCTTGGTGTTACTTGGCTTTATTTTCTTAGTTGCGTTACTCGCCGATGTCATCTCACCTTATACCTACGAAGACCAAATTCGCGAAGGCGGCGTAAAACCTCGTGCAACCCCCTGTATTCATGCGCTTGGCTGCGAACCCGAAAAACCTCAGTTATGGATGGGCTTAGATAGCAACCGCCGAGATATCTTTTCGCGGGTGATTCATGGTTCGCGTTTGTCACTGCAAATTGGGTTTGTCACCACCGCACTCTCATTAATTGTAGGCACACTCTTGGGGGCGATAGCGGGTTATGCTGGCGAAGCAATCGATAACCTAATTATGCGTATTATGGATATTTTTCAAGCCTTCCCCAGTTTGTTGCTGGCAATTGCCATTGTTACCGTGTTGGGCACAGGTTTAATTAATACCTTGCTTGCCGTCGCCATTGTGTCAATTCCGGGTTATGCCCGCATTGTGCGAGCGGCTGTCATGAGTGTCAAAGAACTAGAATACATCAATGCCTCACGCGCCTTGGGGTCTTCACCATTGCGCATTCTGTTTACGCGCTTGTTGCCAAATTCGATGACACCCGTCATCATCGCTGGCACATTGGGTGTGGCTGGCACCATTCTCGAAGCCGCCGGTTTGTCATTTTTGGGTTTGGGGGCACAGCCGCCTTTGCCCGAATGGGGGTTGATGTTGGGTGAAGAGCGTTCTAGCGTTTTTAGTGCCCCGCATTTGCTGGTTTTTCCGGGTCTTGCGATTGTTATCACTGTATTGGCCTTCAATTTGCTGGGCGATGGGCTGCGTGATGCCCTCGACCCACGTAAGAAAGCATAGTGCTTATTTCCAACCCATAACAGTTGTAACCTATTAGAAGATACCGCCGAAAGCGCTTAAAGCGCTTTCGGCGGTTTTTATTCTGTTGGGTGATCAACCATCATGAAGACGGCGAAAACTTGCTTTGCTTTGGCTCATGTGACATTGTCAAGTTAAGATGATACAAGTGGGGTGCATAAAAATCACTCATTAAAAATTAAACTGGTATGATTTTGTAAACATAAAAAGTAGGTAACCTAAAAAAATCTTGTCTGTTCTCAAACAAACCCCCGTCAAAGCCCTGCCATTTTCAAAGCAGATGGGCTTTCGCAAAGTGCTCAATCAACGGATTGATGACTTTATGAAAACACAAAACTTGCCAGCGCGGGATGTGCCCGCCATGTATTTAAAAACTGGCATTATTTTATTGTGGTGGCTTAGTACCTATCTGATCATCATATTGGGTGGGTTGCCTATGTGGGCCAATATACTTTTGTGTATCGTATTAGGCTGGGCTTATGCTGGGGTGGGGTTTTGCATCATGCATGATGCCATTCACGGTGGGTATTCAAAACATGCCAATATTAACAAACTGTTTGGTTTAACCATGGAGATGCTGGGCAGCAGCAGCTTTATTTGGCGGCAAAAGCACAATGTGTGGCATCACACCTATACCAATATTTCGGGGTTAGACGAAGATCTCGAAACCAATGGTCTATTGCGCATGACCCCCCACGAGCCTTGGAAGCCAATGTTTCGTTTTCAACATATTTATGTGCCATTTGTTTACAGCCTAACCGGTTTCAGCTTTTTCTTGCGTGATTTTAGGGTTTACTTTACCGGTAAATCTGATGACCATCATGCTTACCCGAAAATGAATTTCAACGATAAAATTATTTTTTGGGCAGGCAAACTATTTTTTGCAATGGTTTTGTTAGTCATTCCGATGTTTTTCTTTGCGTGGTGGCAAGTGCTGCTTGGCATGATCTTGACATTGATGACAGTGGGTGTAACGCTGGCTGCTATTTTTCAATTAGCACATGTCATGGAACCAGCTGAGTTTCCTGAACCGGTTGGCGATCCATTGCATATTGAAAACGAATGGGCGATTCACCAAGTTGAAACCACGGTTAACTTTGCCCCTAAAAACCATTTATTAAATTGGTATGCTGGCGGCCTCAATTTTCAAATTGAGCATCACCTTTTTCCGCATATTTGTCATGTCCATTACCCCAAACTATCGCCCATTGTGCAGCAAGTGTGTGCCGAATTTGGCGTAAGTTATTACAGCTATCCTACTTATTTCAGTGCGCTGATCGATCATTTACGCTCGCTTAAACATTTGGGCAACCGTCAATTTTTAATGGCAAATGGCTAACTTTAATCTTCTCGCTTAAATATCTGCCCATCTACTAACTCAAGCACTTCGTCGGTATATTCAAGCGTCATTGGATCATGGCTTGACATGATAAGTGTGAGTTGTTCGGTGGTTACGATCTTGCGAAAGATGCTCAAAATCTCACGGGCGGTGCTGGTGTCTAGCTCGCCCGTTGGTTCATCTGCCATCAATAGGCGCGGGCGATTGACCAATGCCCGTGCAATGGCAACCCGTTGTTGCTGTCCGCCACTCATCTCGTTCGGGCGATGATCGATCCATTTGTCTAGGCCCACTAAGTTTAAGCATTCGCGCACACGCTCGCGGCGAGCTTTGCCCGATGTTTTGGCCGCAATCCGCATAGGCAGTTCCACATTCTCATAGGCTGAGAGCGAGGGCATGAGCGCAAAGGCTTGAAAGACAAACCCAACCTGATTGCGTCGCCATTGTGTGAGTTGGGCATCGTTAAATTGGGCAATATTTTGCCCAAAACAATGCACCGAGCCAACGCTAGGCCGATCAAGCCCGCCAATGCAGTTGAGCAGGGTTGTTTTGCCGCTACCAGAGCGCCCTTTTACACCCACCCAGCGCCCTACTGGCACAGTTAGATCAATTGATCTTAAGGCATAAACGGCTGTATCGCCTGACCCATAGGTGCGGGTGAGATTACGGATATCGATAGCAATCGGAACCTCTGTCACAATATACGCATGATAGCCGACTTTAGTTGTGAGTGTAAACTCAGCAAACGGCATATAATTTTGGGGCGATAAGGTAATATTTGCTTTTATATGGTGTCTATACGACTGAGGAATAATAACAATGAATTTAAATCCATTTGCCCGAAAAGAAGCCGAAGATAAGATCAAAATGGAGGGGCGATTGCCCCCGGGTCAGTCTTTGACCAATCGTTTTCCGGTGCTGCATTATGGCTCGGTGCCGCGTTACGACTTGGCGAAATGGGATTTTCGTATTTTTGGAGAAGTTGAAGAGCCAGTGCGTTTTACATGGGATGAATTTTTGAAATTGCCCATGCGTAAAGTGAATATGGATATTCATTGTGTGACGCGCTGGAGCAAATTTGATACTGAATGGGAAGGCGTTTGGATGCAAGACTTGATTGACCAGGGCATTGTGAAGTTGAAACCGACGGCCAAACATGTTATCGAACATTGCGAATTTAACTTTACCACCAATGTCGATTTGGCGCATTTTATGAAGCCAACGACGCTTTTGGCAGTGAAATATGATGGCAATTGGCTTGACCCTGATCATGGCTATCCGCTGCGGGTGGTGGTGGGTCAGTTTAAAGAGAATAAGATGGATCCCGATGCCCGCTATTTTTGGAAGGGCGGCAAGTGGCTGCGTGGGCTAGAGTTTAGCCGCATCGACAAGCCGGGTTTTTGGGAGCAGGCGGGTTATCATAATATTGCGCGGATTTGGCCAGAGGAGAGGTTTGAGGGCGGGTGGTAGATTCGCCCCAAGGGTAATAGGTCGGGCGTGTTGGGTGGCGTGAGGTTGCAAGTGAAGTGACCCCCTAAAAATGGAGTCACTCGTTACGGAATTCCGTAACATGTTTGTTCT
>CAZLOF010000378.1:0-5123 GCA_964560745.1 uncultured Thermoflexus sp. | reverse complement strand
CGTTTACATTTACAGATAATTTGCCTTTCGTGGTGGATTTGTTCCCTGCTAATAGTGGTGCTGTAACGATATATGTGCCAGCAGACACAGATGGAAACAATTGCCCTACTACTGCTACTAAATCGGTGAACACAGCTGGGCTTCAAGATATTGTTACTGTGAACGGAATTTGTTTGGATGCTGGACAAACCGCAGTTGTGACTATTACAACTCAAATTGCTGCTTCTGCTGTTCCACCTTCATCTACTCAAAACTCAACTACAGTTTACCAAGGTACGTCTCCTAATCAAACGGAAGCTGTTTCTTCGAGTGATTTAGCGATTGGTGGTTTGCAAATGAAGAAAACCACTGCTCAAACAAATATTGTTACTGGCGATTTGGTGACATTTAGTATTCGGATAACTAACCCATACACATCCGCAGTTGATTTACGCTCATTTAGTTTTGTAGATGATATTCCTACAGGTTTAACATTATTAGGGTTTGTGACAGATCCATCTGTGTCACCATCTTATTTAACAACTGCAACTAATAGCTTTGGGATTAATGGTACATCGGCTCCAATTAGTACCACGCTTATTCCGGCATCTGGATCGATGGTAATTACCTTAACAGCACGTGCAACTGGAACTACTCCAGTTACATCTACTTTGCGTAATACTGCATCTATTAACGGTGCCTATAGGATTAATAGTAGTACATGTTTGGTTGGTGCTTCTGGATGTTATAGCACCGCTGTCACCGCTAGCGCAGCAGTAAATTTATCACCCGCCATTCTTACCGCCACTAAAATTTCAGCAGGTGGCCCGATCACATCGGGTAGCCCAGTGACATTTGCGCTTTACATTACCAACACTGGCCCATCGGCGGCTAAAAATATCACCATTACTGATAATTTGCCGTCGCCGCTCATGTTAGGCACTGCATCGGTGCAAGTGAGTAGCACCGCCCCCGTATTGATTTCGATGCCATTGAGCAGCTATGCGGTATCAACATTGGCTGCGGGTGAATCGATCACGGTCATGATTACGGGCACAATCCCGACCACCAGCTTAATCAGCCAAGTGATTACCAATACGGCCACGATTACGGCGGTAAATGCGACAACGACCTTGACCCCATCTGCGCCGGTGACAATTACAAATCATGCCAGTTTGACTGTAACGAAGGGATATGTAGTCTCTTCGTCGCTTGAGAGTTCATCTGGGTCGGGTGTTATCCAAAATGGAGAGAGTGGCGGAGCATTAACGCCATTACTATATACCATTAGGATTACCAGTACCGGCCCATCACCAGCAACAAATGTGATGATTACTGATGTTTTGCCTTCGTTGGTGACTTATATTAGCTCGACTGCAACCCTTGATTCTGGCACAATTTATACGCCAACGACTTATACGTCAACGACCTCTGGTGCGAACGTATTACTGACAATTCCAAGTTTAGCTGCATCGCCTGCCGCTGGTTCATCGGCAATAATGACGATTGCGGTTCGAATGAATTCACTTGTGATGTCGCCAACCTTGCAACCATTCACCAATACCGTAACGGCTGGGGCAAATAATATTACGACAACGGCTGTTTCTGCTTCTCGTTTGCTAACGGCTCAAACCGCCGTTGATGTCGTTTTGCTTAAGTCTGATTCGCTTGACCCAGTGCCAACGGGTGGTTCGCTTGATTACACGATCGTGATCACCAATAAAGGGCCGTCGATCATGACTTCATTCGTTGTCACCGACCAATTGCCGGCTGAAGTGACACTTACGGGTTCGCCTAGTGTGACCTTGTCGTCAGGCACGTCGTCAGGCTCGTTTACCTCGACCATTAATGCCAGCAATTTGATCACGATTTATGGCACGAGCACCATCACTATGGGCAGCTCGGCGACATTGGTGTTAAAAACCGTCGTAAGTACGACAACCACCAGCGCTGTAATCACAAACTCGGCGGCGGTAACGGTGCCCGGGCCAACGGCCTTAACCCCCGCAAATATGTTTAACTTTATAACAACCCAATTGGTAACACCAAGTTTAACCCTAAAGAAGTTTATTAGCGCTACAGGGGTATATAGCGATGCCGATAGCATTGCTACAGGGCCTAGCCTATTTGTGGGTGATACGATCACTTGGGTATATGTGCTCACCAATACGGGAACCGCTACTTTAACCAATATTACGATTAAGGATGATGATGTTAATGTTGATGTGAACCCAGCCGCCACCCTTACTACGACTTTTAATGTTAGTACGGTTGTGTCATTAACACCCGGCACAGTAGTTACGTTGACTGCGCTTGATACGGTTCGTGGTGGTGTTTATACCAACACGGCAACGGCGCAATCGACCATTGCCAGCCGAGTAATTACCTCATCCGACATGGGGCATTATTATGGGATGCGCCAATCGGTGTTGGTGAAGAAGTTTATGAATGGTGACGATGCTGAAAGTGCTCCGGGTGTGGCAATCTGGCCGGGTAATGCTGTTACAGTGTCGGTTATTGTTACAAATACAGGTAATGTGTCGTTAACCAATGTCTTGTGGGCTGACACTTCAGTTCCAACGACTACCTTGATATCTGTTGGTGCATGTGGTCTACCAGCTACACTTGCTCCAAGCTCAGTGATTACCTGTACATATCTTATGACACCAACTGTGTCTGGTTTATATGTGACTACAGCAACTGTGACGGGAACGAACTTTTTGAGTGCAACCCAAAATATTACCGATACTGATTTGGGTTATATGACAGTCATTGCTACCGGCGTTGATGTGCAAAAATTGGTGGCAAATGGATTAGTGCCGCTCGATGCCAACACACCACCTGGCCCAAGTTTGCCAATTAACCAGCCAGTGATATGGTCTATTATTTTGACAAATACAGGCAATATTACGGCTGAGGTGTTATCGTTTAACGACACACCCTTTGGGCAAGCGGCTGAAGAAATTTATAGCTGCACGCCAGCATTAAATCGATCTGCCTTTGCACCTGGTGCTGTGGTCACTTGCACCCGTTATGGCACAGTCACGGCGTTGGGCTTATATTCAAATACGGTTGTAGCGACCTTGCGATATAGCTATAACGGGCAAGCGACGACCACAAGCGATGCTGACATCGCCTTCTATACAGGCGTATCTTATGGCATCGATATCGAGAAGTTTACCAATGGTGTGGATGTAACCAGCCAAGGACAACTATATCTGACACCGGGCTCAGCGGTGACTTGGAGTTATGTTATTCGCAATACTGGCACGATTACGTTGTTGAATATCGTTGTGACCGATAACAAGATCAATAGCGGTGTGCCATTTATGGCTGGCATTACTTTGAACCCCGGAGAATCGAGGACATTGACGGTGAGCGGGACCGCGCAAGCGATTCAGTACAGTAATATTGGTAGTGTTTATGGTGTGGTGGCGGGTTTGGGTGCGGGTGTATCTGACCAAGATATAAGTTACTATACTGGCGTAACCAATACGCCAACCCCAACCCTGACCCCAACGCCAACCAATACGCCGACGCGCACCCCAACTGCGACGGGTACCCCAGCAACCCCAACCGCGACCCCAACCGGCACCCCGCCAACAAATACGCCTACGCCAACCAATACAGCTACACCAACTAATACCGCTACGCCAGTTCCTCAGCCTACATCTACACCAGTTGCGGCGATAAGTTTGGTCATCAATTCTCAGACCCAAAACGGTGGGTCATCGGTGCAACCCGAAGAAAAGATCACTTATACCCTTTTCTTGCGGAACAACACCAATGCCCCATTAACAAATGTGGTGGTGACAGACCCAATAGATGATGCTGTGGTAACGTATGTGCGTAATAGCGCAAACCCGGCGCTTGATTCATCCAGCACCGTGCCGTTGCCGCTCAACCAGCGTATAGATGCAGAAGAATTGTTGGAAGCAACCAAAAACTTGGTATGGAAATTTGCCGTTGTTAACGCTGGCGAAACCAAAGTAATGACGTTCCAAGTAACGGTTTCACGTTTGGCTGCTCAGAATGGCGTGACGACGATTAATAACACCGCGAGTGCCATTAGCACTCAAACAGGCAATGTGACCTTCGCCAGCAATCGGGTGGATCATCCCTTGTTACCGTCAGTGGTTACTTTGGCGGGCTTTAACGCTCAATCACAATCAAATGGCACCGTGAAAGTGTCTTGGACGACTTCGGCTGAGGTTAACACTTACGGCTTCCACGTTTGGCGCAGTACGGTGCGGCCATCGGGTGGCAGCACGAATTTGCCGATTTCGTCAACTCGGCTTAACTTGATCCCCGTTTATTCGGATGGACGCTCAAGCGGCTCGAACTATTCATATATTGATCAAACTGCACAAGCTGGTGTGACCTATTATTATTGGCTAGAAGAAGTAGAAAATAATGATGCCCGCCATTTCTATGGCCCTACCTCAAATACAAAGGTCAATAGCAAGCTGTATTTGCCGACGTTGATGCGACGGTAAGGAGTGTTTTAGGTGTTGGTTAAGCCTTGCTAAGACAATGTAAAAATAGTTGTCAATAAACAGGAGTAAACCTAAAAGACGGAATGTTGAAATCACTATAGTTCTTTGGGGGCAAGGCTTTGCCCTTGCGCCAAAGACCATATAGTGATTTCAACGAAAATCTGTCTTACTCCTTCGTTTTATTGAAAAGATACGTCACCATGAAGTGTAGTAATTAATAACGCAATGGAAAAGAATTTAAAAGCTATAAAAATACAACGAAAAAAGATGAACAAGGGCGACTCGTAATAGTCGCCCTTGTGTTTTTGTGATTGCAACAATTGTTGCAATATTAGGGCGAAATTTTGATGATATATTCAACATAACAGGAAGTGGTAGATTAAAATGAAAACAGCCATGTCTGATTTGGAGCGTTTTGCAAATGAGGTACTTTTGCCCGATCATATTAATTTGACTCGTGCCGTTTTGGTTATGGGCGAATTTGAGTATCCTCATTTAGACATTGACGCATATATTGGTCAATTAGATCGTCTGGCCGAACATGCTAGACATTATTTGCGTGAGGATCGTTCTGAACATTCGGCACAAGATTTGGCCGACTTTTTGTTTAATCGTTTAGGCTTTGTTGGTAATTACCAACATTATCAC
>CAZLOF010000377.1:0-5133 GCA_964560745.1 uncultured Thermoflexus sp. | reverse complement strand
ATAGTCTGGCGCTTCGGCAGCGATGACATTGGCATCGAGATAACCAGCCCGCCCTCGCCAATCGGTGGGGACTTGTGTCGGGTCGGTTAACGTGTAAATGATTTTGAGACCCAACTGCTGTTGTGCCTGCGCGAAAATATCGGTATACACCAATTCGGCGCTGGTGCGGGCGGCATAAAACAAGGTCAATGGGCGGCGCTCATCTTTGTCGAGCGCATATTTAATCATGCTGCGAAAAGGGGTGATGCCAATACCCCCCGCAATCAACACACATTTTTGGCTAAGATCGCGAGGCAAGGTAAAATCGCCCGCCAATTGGGCCGCCACAATTGTGGCCCCACGCCCCATGTCGAGCATGGCTTGCTTAAAACTGCTTAAATCTTGCGGAAATTTAACCCCCAACCGAAGCGTTTTTTCGGTGGGGGATGACGCCAAGGTGAAGTAACGACGATTGCCACGAATGTCAGGGTCGGCATGACCCAAAGTCCATTCCATATATTGTCCCGGCAGATAGGCCAAGGGGCGGTCTGCTTCAAACACAAAATCCCACAAATCAGCGCCGAGGTGAATTTTATCTTTGATTTCTAACACCAGTTTATGCTTTGGGCTGGCAACATATGACATGAGGTTGCCAAGCACAATCGCCAATTCTGGGGTGAAATAAAATGCGCCAATATGCAATTGGGGTGCAAATAAGATTCCAACCAAACCGCCATAAACCAGTTGCATCTGAAAAGTGGGCGGCATTGTCAATGGCTCAGTCAAAATCGCAAAGCCAAAGAACAATAATGGCGAGGCTACCCACAACGCCGACACCGAATTTAAGAGATGGCTGCCTTCAAAAAGGCTTACACCTAGCGTGGTGAAGGTGGCTGCCAACAAAAAGCTCAGCACCATGCCCACACGCCGCAATTTGCGCACCAATAATACGCCGCCGATCAGCACAAATGGCAACATCGGCCCAGTGCCAACCCACCAACTGGCCGTTTGGTTAATGGCAAAGGTGGTGATGACAACAGCCACCGCGATTGGATTAAAAATGTGTTTGCCCCAAGGCGCAAGCATATATTTCGAGGCCATCGCCAACACCGCCACCCAGCCCATCGCCACCAAATCGCCATAACCCGACAACGGTGTAATGATAAGCGCTAAAATGAGCGCCGAAATATACGCCGATTCAACATTAACCGGAACCCTAAACGCTGCTGCAAAAATAGTGTTACTTAGCCAACATAGCGCCATAAAAAAGCCAGTGCTAAATAATAGCGCGTAAGGGTCGAGCAACATCACCCCTAACCCCGATAAAATTGCCGCCACCGCCACAAGCCACGCCAAATAATAGGCCACCAAACGATACATAGTGACCCCATTGAGCCAATGATCAATCCGTTGTATCATCGCGCCTCCCATTCGGCAAAACCGCTGGTAAATGCGGCCATCCCATGCTGGTCAATCTGATAGCCCTCAAAGCCCTCTAGCCGCTCAATAAATTCGATACCAGCCGCACCCATCGCAAAAGCCGCCGTCGCAAAACGGTCTGCCTCATAAATATTGGGGCCAATCACGGTTAAACTAAGCACATCGCTGTTTAATGGGTCCATCGTCTTAGGGTTATAAATGTGTTGCCCGCGCACATAAGTGCCCGATGTCGCTATCCCGCAATCACAAATCGACAATACTTTGACAATTTCGTGCATATTAAATGGATTGCGAATGCCCACGCGCCACGATTCGCCGGCCTCGTTATGACCCATCGCCTGAATATCGCCCCCAGCTTCGACAAAATAATGCCGAAAACCGCGTTCTGCCAACATCGCCGCCGCGTTATAAATGGCCCAACCCTTCACCAAACCCGACGGGTCGCAAACGCCTTGACGATACACATCAAAATAACCGTTGGTGTCGCGCTTGGTTTCTTCGGCCAAGGCCAAAATATGACGCACCGGATCACTGACTGTTGCCAAGGTTAAATGCCCTTGGTTGAGCTGCGAAATTTCGCTGTCGGCTTTATACGGGCTAAAGGTGCGATCAACATAATCGAAAAACAAAAAAACATCGGTAATGGCGGCGCTTGCGGCGACATCCTCCGCCCGTGTCACCACCTCAACCGTGATAGGCATCCCCATCATCAGGCGTGTTTCCCTCATCATTTAGTTTTTAGCGCTGTCTAACGCCGTTTGCAATGATTCAACAAAGGCGCGGCTGGTGAGTGTTGCCCCTGAAATAATATTCACCTGCGCACTTTGCTTCTGAATCGCCTCCGATTGCAATCTTGGGTTGGCTTGGCTATTAATTCGCACTGAGGTGCGGCGGTCATGCGGATAATCGATAAATTGCACATCGGCAATCTTGCCGTTATTAATGAATACACTCACTTGCAATGGCCCAAAAAACGCATCAGCAATTTTGCCCTTAAACAGGCCATCTTTATAAATGGCATTTTTGTTGGCGCTGGCGGTGGGGGGCGCTGGCGGCTTGGTCGCAGTGGGCGGTGGTGCGCTACTCGTCGCCGTCGGGCGAATGGGAGCCGCGCTGGGTGCAACTGCAATCACCGGCGGGGTCACAGTTGGCAAAACCATCGTCGGCAAAACCGGCACACTTGTCACCACCAAACGGGTGGGGCTGATCTCGGCGTTGCGTGTCGGTTGTGGCGGGGGGGGGCTGCCGACCGCATCCACATTATTATGCCGCTCGTGTAAGGCATAGGCCACAAAGCTAACCGCAACAAAGGCCGACACCACATATTTCTGGGCTACATTTACCAATGATCTTCTTTTATCTAAACGCCGATTTTGCATGTCACTTTCCTATTCAAAAAACTGATATAAAAATAATTGTAGCTGACAGCGTTCATTATTTTGCCTATTTCAAAATGCATTTACATTTGATTTACATTTTTAGCCACTTGCGTTATTACATTATCCGCCTTTAGTCTCATTTTTAATACAACAATGATATTTATAAGTATATTTTCATTGACATTCTAACTGCTGTTGTTATTATTTAATTACTATGGCCAAAAAAAATCTTACACTTCATGGCAACACCACGCCGCTAACCAAGGCCTTGGCAACTGCCAACAAGCCAGCCACGCGCGAGGTTTTGCCAGCCGGAAAATTTGGGCGCATGTTTCCAGACTTACCGGCCAATAATCTTCCCGACCAAGTTTTAATCGACCTAGGCAACAGTATGCGCGACAATGACCCTGTCGCTAGCAATTCACCCATTCCAGCCGGTTACACCTATTTAGGGCAATTTATCGATCATGATCTGTCGTTTACCAAAGAAGGCGGTATTGTCGGCGGGTTAACAAACCCGACCCAATTGCGATCACCCGAATTAGAGCTGGACAGCCTATACGGCAAAGGCCCCAATAACGCTGAAAGCAAAGGCATGTATGAAGGCCCACCTACCGCCGCCCGGTTCAAAATTGGCTTAACCACGCCCACCGGCGATGTCGGCCCCAACCCGCTGCCCAACGACCATTTGCGCAACCCCGACAAATCATCTTTTATTCCCGACCCGCGCAACGACGAAAACCTGTTGGTGGCCCAAACGCACCTTTTGTTTATGAAATTTCACAACAAGGTATTAGACGCGCTGCCTACCCTTTCTGCCGAGCACGATGTGGCGCGACCCGGCGAATCGCCCTTTAAACGGGCACAACGTATTGTTACTTGGCATTATCAATGGATCGTATGGAACGATTTTGTGCGCCGCCTCATTCGTCCGGGCGTGTTTGCCTCAATCGAAAACAACGGCCCCATGTTTTATAAAGTGTCCAGCGGGCAACGCCCCTTCATGCCAGTCGAATTTTCGGTAGCAGCGTATCGTTTGGGGCATAGCATGGTGCGTGATAGCTATAGCCACAACCGCGTTTTCTTCGACACCTCACTCGATTTGCTTTTCACCTTTACCGGCAACGGCGGCATGTTTGGCTCGCCCACCTTGCCCAGCAATTGGATCATCGATTGGCGACGCTTTTACAATTTAGGCGTGAGTGGCGTACCGCTTAACTTCACCCGCAAAATCGACACCAAAATTGCCAATTCACTCTTTACACTGGCGGGTATGCCGACCAGCGATGCTGGCAATCCCGATCTCGCCAAATTGTCGGTGCGAAATTTGCTGCGCGGCAAAATTCAAAAACTGCCGTCTGGGCAGCAAATCGCCAATTTTATGGGCGCTGTCATCTTGCAGCCCGATGAAATTAATAGCGGTATTCCGGCAGTCGATGCCGACACCCCGCTGTGGTATTACATTTTGCGCGAGGCGGCAGTGCTGGGTAATGGCGGCAATAACCTTGGCCCCGTCGGCAGCCGCTTGGTCGGCGAGGTCTTTATGGGCTTGCTACAAAATGACCCCGGCTCATACCTGCGCAAACGCCCGACTTGGCGGCCCTTCCTCGGCAGCAATTTTGGTGTGTTTGAAATGGCCGATCTGGTCAAGTTTGTGAATGATATTAACCCGATTGGGTAAAAGTAGCAGAGTGGCAAAGTGGCAGGGGGGCAGAGTTGCAGAGTTGCAGGTTGCAAAATATTTTCATTTTTGCCACTTTGCAACCTGCAACCTGCAACTCTGCAACCTGCTAATTCGCCAACCCCTCCCATTCCCCCAACAAGCGCTGTATCTTCATCTTATTGTCTTCATAACGCGTTCTTAACTCAATCACCTTGGCAGGCGACAAATTGCTGCCTTGTTGATCTAATTTAGCCGCCAAATCACGCAATTTAGCCTCGGTTGTTGCAATTTGTTTTTCAAGCTCAGCCAATTGCTTTGCCTGTCTTTGTGCAGCGTTTTTACTAATAGCGGGCACGGTTGTAGTGGCTGATGGGACAACACTTGGCGCTGGCGCTGGTTTACGCGCCTCCACCACTGCGGCCTTACTTGCCTTTTGCGCCTCGCGCCATGCCATCAATTCGGCATAGCCACCACGATAAATCTCTAGCCTCTCGCCGCGAATCTCCCAAACCTGATTCGCCAACGCATTAATCAAATAGCGATCATGCGACACCAACAAAATCGTGCCATCGAATGAAGCCAACGCCGTTTGCAACACTTCTTGTGCCCAAATGTCTAAATGGTTGGTTGGCTCATCCAGCACCAAACAATTTGCGCCCCGCAGCGTCAAAA
>CAZLOF010000376.1:0-5134 GCA_964560745.1 uncultured Thermoflexus sp. | reverse complement strand
AAATCTTTGCATAACATACGCTTTTAGCCTCAATTTACGCAAAGATTTCTCGCTTTGCTCGAAATGACAAATGTTACACAAAATGATGATTTGATGCTTCTACTATTGCGCAATTTACGTATATATTGTGATAAAACAAAGCGGTATTTTAGGGCATTCTCAAAATCACAGTTGCAATTTTGAAAGACCACACCAATAAAAAAAACGGGTTTCTAAATGCAACTTGCGGCTAAAGCCGCAAGTTGCATTTAGAAACCCATTTTTTAGAAACCATTTATTGCAGCAGCCGCGCAATATCTTTGGTGATGCTTTCAGGCGGCGTACCAACGGGGTAGGTCATAAGCCAATTGCCTTTTTGATCGATGAGATAACTAAAGGCGCTATGCCCAACTTGATATTCGGCTTGGGTGCCTTCCACCCGTCTAATGTCGGCAAAAGCGCCGTAATCGGCAGAAATTTTGGCAACCAATTCGGGTTTGCCGGTGAGGCCAATAAACGTAGGATCAAAAGCCTCAACATAACGCTTCATTACTTCGGGTGAGTCACGATTGCCGTCAAAGCTAACCATCATAAATTTAACGTTGGCGGCTTTGTCACCCAATGCCGTTTTTACCCGGCGATAATCAGACATGGTGAGGGGGCAGACATCGGGGCAATAGGTGTAGCCAAAAAACATCAACACGGGGCTACCGCGCAAATCGCTAAAATTCATTGGCTTGCCATTTTGGTCTGTTAACGTAAAATCGCCCATCGCCTTGGGTGGCTTGGTGGCAAACCCCGTCGGGCCAGTTGGTGGGTTAAGGTATTGTTCAATCCATAATGGCGCGTAGGCAGCCAAAAGCGCCATCACCAAAATGACAATTGCCGCACTGACAACACTAAGGAATAATTGCACCGAATCACGTTTAAGCATGTTGTAAACAAGTGTAACCCAAATTACAGCTTTGCCTAGTGTTTGGCATCCTAAGATTTAAGACAATTTGTATGCGTTTAGGGTTGCAAATAGGGGTTGTCTGGGGTAACGGTTAGCTCGATTTTGCTGGCTGCGATGACGGGCACTTGCTCGCCATCAAAATCACCCACCGTTATTTTGCCTGTTACCCGCACCCATTGATCGTTTTGCAAGTCTTTGACGGTATTGTCAGATAACACCAACATGCCAATGGCGCTGGCATCGGCCACGCAACAGCTTACGGTAAAACGGGCCACCCAAAAACGCCCCGCCCCAGCCTTGGGGTCTTTATATACAAACCCAATCACATCGACAGGTTGCCCAACAAAACTGTTTAAATTAGAGCTGCGCGAAAATTCGCGCAACCAATCCATGATATTTTTTTCGCCCTTGGCTGGGGCCGCCAAACGCAAACTTGATGCGGCTTCGCGGGCGGGGGCCGATTGCCCCAAACCGCGTGACCCCAATGCGCCTGAACCGAGCGGCTTGGTGGGGGCCAATAACCCAAATAATACCGGTATCATTAACAAAGCGATGGTCAGCCAACTGGTATTGTGGGTGTGATCATGATCATGATCGTGGTCATGGTCATGTGTATGACCGTGTGCCGTTGCCAGTGCCAGTTTTGGTCGGTTAATGAGTTGATAGACCATCGCCAAAGCCAACGAAATAACGATGAGCAGAGCCACATAGGGCAACCATACAAAGCGTGGGTTAATATAATAGGTCAGTGTGCCAGCGCTAATTTTTGCATATAGCATGAGGCCTGTGCCAACCAACACGGCAGACTTTAGCATGGTTGATAGTGTTTCATTCATTTTTTTAACCCTCCGAGAAAAAGTCTTCAAAATCAGATTCGTTTTCTTGTGTTTGTTTAAATTGTATGCTATCTAAATAACGCTGCAAAATAACGGCTGCCGCAACCGCATCATCAGGCGTGGCTGACTTGGCACGCTGTGCCAAGGTTTTACTTTTGCGTGTGTTTAATTTAATCACAGTTTGCGCCTCGCCTGTGCTAAATCGTTCATCTTGGTAAACGAGAGGGATGCTAATATGCGGACGCAAAAGCGCGACAAATGCTTCTACTTGTACCGCCTGTTCGCTAATATTGCCGTCTTTTTGATACGGATACCCGACAATAATTTCATCCGGCTTAAGATTCGCAATATGGGCGGTAATATGTTTAATTGGATTCTGCGTTTTTCGGTCAATGACCTCAAGGGGGCGGGCAATCAGCTTGCCTTCGTCACTAACCGCAACCCCAATTCGTCGGTTACCGACATCAAGCGCTAAAGAACGTGGCATTTTTCTAATTACGAATTACGAATTACGAATTACGAATTGGAAGTTGTTGTCTTCAATTCGTAATTCGTAATTATTTTAGTAGGCACCTTTGGCGGAAAGCAAATAGGGTAAGGTGCGCAACATGATTTTTATATCCATTGCTGGCGACCAATTTTCAATGTAATAAATATCAAGCAACACGGTTTCATCAAATGTTAGTTCGCTGCGCCCACTAATTTGTGATAACCCGGTCACGCCCGGGCGCACGCTCAGGCGGGTATGATGCCATTCTAAATATTCGGCTACTTCTTGCGGCAAATGAGGTCGTGGCCCAACGATACTCATCTCGCCTTTAAGCACATTCCAAAATTGCAACAATTCATCGATACTAGTGCGGCGGATAAATTTGCCGATTCGGGTGATGCGCGGGTCGTTACGCATTTTAAACAATGGCCCATCGGCCTCGTTTTGCTTCATTAACGCCGCTTTTTCAGAATCTGCACCTTTACGCATTGAGCGCAATTTATACATAATAAAGGGCTTGCCATTTTTACCAATGCGATATTGCGAGAAAATTGGCGCACCGGGCGATTCGAGGCTAATCAGCAAACAACACACCAAGATAATAGGCGAAGCCAAGATCAAGGCTAAGACACCAAAGACAATATCCATCACCCGCTTTACGGCTTTATCGGCTGGGTTTATTTCTTCTTGGCGTGTACTCAGCATCGGTATACCGCCAAAATCATCGACATCAACCCGTCCCAAGTTCAATTGCAGCATATTGGGGGCGATCCGCGGTTGCACCCCATTTTCGCGGCACAAGTTAATCAATTCAACAATTTTTTCTTGCTCGCTCCATGGCAAAGTAATAACCAATTCATCAACTTGCCCCTCTTGCAAAATTTGTGGCAAACAATCGAGCGCCCCCAAAGCCTGAAAGCGCCCAATATTTGTATTTCCACGGGTCGGGTCATCATCCACAAACCCAATGCAACGCCGCCCTAATTCGGGGCGTGCCACCAACACCCGCATTGCCGCACGGGCGGCCTCGCCTGCGCCCACCAATAACACCTTGCGTGTGCTTAAGCCTTGACGACGACGTATATTCACAATGGCAGTGGTAAATATGCGCAAAATCAAAATGAAGATCATGCCAACCACGCCCGCTTCCATCATCATCAAACGCGAATAAGTGAGTGGACGATAAACAAACACCACCGCCAAAATAATAATCATGGCCTTGGCCGAGGCATTGAGAATGGGCACAGCCTGATCCAACCACGATGCAAAACGTCGGCTTGAATAAGCGCCATCCAACATTAACATGCTGATAAACGCCAAAGTAAACATAATTTGGATAGGCAGATAATCGCTAAACTTTGCGTCATAACCTACCTCACGAAACCATTGAAACTGATATCGCATGAGATAGCCAATGACAAAACTAATATTCAGCAAAGCGATATCTGCCAATACCAACAGTAATTTACGAATAGAAGGCGGGCGGTGAGATAAAACAACATGCTCATTGCCCGTCTTGGTTTGGGCAATGGTCATATCGTTGAAAGTTCCCTCTCGTGGTGTGGCAATTTTTCCTAAGTCCGTTTGCGTCACGTTTGGCGATTGTATAACGATTTGTCAGGTTGTTGTAGCGAGAAGGGTCAAGTCGCACGTTCATACACGCGATAAGTACGATAAACATGCCCACCGCCAATCTTGCCGATGCGGTTCATCGCCTCATTCGTCTCTAACACCCAACTTAATTCACCGCCAATATACCCTTTGCGCATCGCCGTCTGCAACGTCTCCCATATTAATGCAGCATCAATACCTGCCATACGATGCTCAGGCAACACACCCAACAGTACAAAACGCACCGAGTTCACCATTTTTCGACGATGCCATAAAAATTTGAGCAAAGTCCATAGCTCAGGCGTTTTGGGGTTGGGATAAGCCGCATGTAATGGGCGGTTAACATTGGGCAGTGTAACCGCAATCCCCACCGGTTCGCCATTAATTTCAGCCACCAAAATCAGCTCGGGGTCGGCAAATTGTTTTAAGCCACGCACAGTATGATCAATTTCATGTTCTGTCAAAGGCACATGCCCCCAGTTATCCTTCCATGCGCCCGAATCGCTGCCATAAATATGTTTTAATATGCCAATCTCACGATCAAGTTGTTTAAAATCTGCAGTGCGTATGGTAAATTTGCCGCGTTTTTTGGCAATTTCTACCACCCGATCCAGCTTATTGCTCACTTTATATTCTTCTTTGGTAATTGGGTTCCACCACGCCCACAAATCCATCGCCTTTTGCAACCCATAGCGCTCATACAGCTCGATGTAATAACGCGGGTTATATGTCATCAATACTTGTGGAATGCCATCAAAACCATCAACCAGCAAGCCAACTTCGTCATTAAAACTGAGTGTGGTTGGCCCGCGCAAGGCACTGGCACCACGCGCTTTAACCCAATCGTGTGCTCGATCAAATAGCGCATTAGCCACAGCTTGATCATTAATACATTCAAAACCGCCGAAAAAGCCAATCTTTTCTTGATGAAATTCATTATGACGATTGTTCCAAATTGCAACAATCGTGCCTACTACTTTGTTATCACGCTTGGCCATAAACATAGCGGCATCTGAATGTTCAAAGAATGGGTTTTTCTTTTTGTCATAAAACGCTACCCGCTCGCTAATGAGCGGCGGAACCCAATAGGGATCATCTTTGTAGATTTCCCACGCAAAATGAATAAATTGTTTTCGGTCGGCTAACGAAGTGCATTCGTGTAATTCAATAAGCGCTGGCATATAGAGATTTTACCCCCGCAATACTGCTTGGGTGCATTTTTTTCTGGGGGCAAAATAAGGGAATGAAAAAGCTAGAAATACG
>CAZLOF010000375.1:4507-5173 GCA_964560745.1 uncultured Thermoflexus sp. | reverse complement strand
CTTCACCCTTCATCCTTTCCATCTATGTCTAACATCAAAATTCTGGGGTTTGGCACACGCGGTGATGTGCAACCGGTGCTAGCGCTGGCAAAAGGGCTGCAAAGCGCTGGGCATATCGTCACGGTGGTGGCTGGCGATAATTTTGGTGACTGGGTTCAATCGCAAGGTGTGCAATTTGCACCCATCGGCACCGATATTCAAGCCATGATGAACAGCAAAGATGGGGTAGCATGGGTAGAAGGCAACCAATTTACCCAACAAATTTATATGCGGCGGCTTTTTAGCGGTATTGCGCAAGAAATGCGGCGTAAAGTTTGGGAGCACAGCGAAGGGGCCGATTTACTGCTCGGTAGTTTTACCTCAGACGGGGTTGGCATGGCGGTAGCCGAAAAACGTGGGATTAAATATGCAACCCTTGCGTTACAACCCTTGCGCCCCACCCGCCTCGGCACCTCGACTTATATGGCGGTGCGCCCCAACACCGAAAGCATTTTTAACAAACTAAGCGGGCGCATGGGTGAATTTGTGTTGTGGTCAACCTTTGGTGGCTCGCTGAATGAAAGTCGCCGCGAGTTGGGGTTATTGCCGCATACCTTAAAATCATACACGGCAGCCCAGCACAAATTAATTGCATTACACGGCTATAGCCAATATGTGGCTCCCAAA
>CAZLOF010000375.1:0-4497 GCA_964560745.1 uncultured Thermoflexus sp. | reverse complement strand
GGCACATCACCGGTTATTGGTTTTTAGATCAGCCATCAGCAAGCCTAAACACCGCCAATGAAACCTATAGTAGGTTATCGTCACAAGTGCAAGCGTTTTTACAGGCTGGCCCACCGCCAGTTTATATCGGCTTTGGCAGCGCCACCGACCGAAATGCCCAAGCCACCACCCAAATGATCATGCGGGCCATTCAAATTTGCGGGCAACGGGCCATTGTATCGCAGGGCTGGGCCGGCTTAACCGCTGATGAATTGAGCGCCTTACCCCAAAAACAAGTATGTGTTATCGACAGTGCACCCCATGCACAATTGTTTCCGCGTATGGCGGGGGTGGTGCATCATGGCGGGGCTGGCACAACCGGTGCAGCCTTTGCCGCTGGTGTGCCACAATTTGTCATCCCCCATTTTGCCGAGCAACCTTATTGGGGTCGCCGCACTTATGAGCTGGGGGTTGGCGTTAGGCCAGTGGCAAAACAACGCTTGTCGGATATTGATTTGGCATCCGGTATCACGCGCATGGTCAGCGATCCCACGCTCAAAGCCAAAGCCGTGCAGTTAGGGGCACTCATTCAAAAAGAAGATGGCGTGAATAAGGCGGTGCATTTTATTAACGATATAATAGCCAAAGCTTAAGTGCTACGTTAAAGATTAGTTACCACAGGGGCGCAGGAGGCGCAGCGAGACAACACCGTCACGCCGCATCTTCGCGCCCCTGCGCTTTTTTCTATTCTCGACCAGTGAATATTCAAATTCGACCCGCCATCCTCGATGATGTGCCTGCAATCGTTGAACTCGTGGCTGCCAACGCCCGCAAGGGTGGGCTTTTGCCCCGCAGCGAAGCCAGCATTCGTGCCGCCTTGCACAATTTTTCTGTTGCCATTATGGAAATAGAAAATGCTGAAGCAAGAAAACAGAATACAGAATTAAAAATTAAGCTTACAGAGCCGGAAGGCCCTCTCAATGAAGCTGAATCGCCTGTAACCCAGAACCCAAAATCCAAAACCCAAAATTTCAGGGTTGTAGGGTGTGGGTCTCTGCTGCCAATGAATACGACGCTGGTTGAATTGCGTTCGTTGGCGGTGGATGAAACCATTCGTGGCGCAGGCATTGGCCAAAAGCTGGTGGCGGCGCTGATCGAAGAAGCTAAACGCCGCAAGTTTGGCACCATTTTCGCGCTCACCCGTGCCATGTCATTTTTCGAAAAATGTGGCTTTACGATCACGCCCAAAGAGCAATTTCCTGAAAAAGTGTGGCGTGATTGCGTGGCCTGCCCGATGTTGGCCAATTGTGATGAAGTGGCAGTAACGATGAGTTTGACCGAGCAAGGCACATCGGTATCACAAACCTCTATCATCAGTGTGCAAGCCATCCCAACAAACGGCAAGCCCAAAGACAACACCCCCAGCCCTCAGCCGATGCTCACGTCGCAACCGCCTTTTGTCAATGAAGCCAAAATTGACACCAAAAAACGCCGCAATGGCGAAAAACAACTGGTAAACAAAGTGATTTTAGCCTATAGCGGCGGGCTAGATACCAGCGTGATTGTGCCTTGGCTGCGCGAAAACTATAACTGCGAGGTCATTTGCTTCACCGCCGATATCGGGCAAAGCGACAATTTGGACGAAGTGCAGAAAAAAGCCTTAAAGAGCGGCGCTAGCAAATCGATTGTGCTGGATTTGCGTGATGAATTTGCCAACGAATATTTGTTTCCATTGGTGCAAAGTGGCGCCATTTACGAGAATAAATATATGCTCGGCGCAGCCATTGCGCGGCCTCTCATCGCCAAATATCAAGTTGAGTTAGCCGCCCAAGAAGGGGCCGATGCGGTAGCGCACGGGGCAACCGGGAAAGGCAATGACCAAGTGCGTTTTGAATTAAGTTATTTTTCGCTCAACCCGCGTCTCAAAATTATTGCGCCATGGCGCGAATGGCAATTTAAAGGACGCGAAGATTTGCTGAAATATGCCAAGCAAAAAGGCGTAACAGTGGCACAATCGGCCAGCAATGTTTATACCCGCGATGAAAACCTGTGGCATGTGATGCACGAAGGTGGCGAACTTGAAGACCTCGACGGTGAACCCGATGACAAGATGTTTCATTTCACCATCTCGCCCGAAGACGCGCTCGATAAACCCGAATTTGTCGAAATCGACTTCATCAGCGGCATTCCCAAACGGCTAAACGGCAAAGGCATGAGCGGGGCCGATTTGATCAATTTCCTCAATCAGTTGGGTGGCAAACACGGCATTGGGCGGGTTGATTTGGTGCAAAACCGCCTGATTGGGTTAAAAACCCATAGCGTGGTTGAAACCCCCGGCGGCAGCATTTTGCGAGCGGCCCATTTGGCGCTCGAAGAAATCACACTTGACCGCGACACCAGCCATTACAAACAACAAACCGCGCTTAAATATGCCGACTTGGTGTATAACGGGCAATGGTTCACCCCCCTGCGTGATGCCTTGCAAGCCTTTGTAGCCGTCACCCAGCGCGATGTGACCGGTAGCGTTAAGCTTAAACTTTACAAAGGCAATATCACGCCCGTAGGCCGCAAAGCCAATTATTCACTTTATCGCGAAGATTTGGCAACGTTTATGCGCGACGAAGCCTTTGAACATAAAGATGCAGGTGGCTTTATTCGGCTGTATGGCTTGCCCATGCGCGTCAAAGCCCAAGTCGATCTTAATCGTGCCGCATTTGCGCCGCCCGTCATTCCATTCAGCAGCAAGTAAAAACCTAGTGCCAAGATCACTATGCCACTATCTTCGTAATAGATAGTGGCATAGTGATCTTGGCAAAAACTTGTTTTAAATTATGCAAACCAACACCCAAATCGACCAACATTTGACCCAAAACCTCGACCAATATCTCGCCGAAGTCAGCGAATTATGCGCCCAACCCAGTGTTAGCGCGCGTGGGGGCGAAGACATGCGCAAATGTGCATCGTTGGTCGCACAACTTTTAATCAAGCACGGATTAACCGTGCAAGTGATCGAAACCGCCGGCAACCCCGTCGTCGTCGGCACCATTAAAGGCCAATCTAGCCGCACCTTAATGTGCTACAACCATTACGATGTGCAGCCACCTGAGCCGCTCGAATTATGGGTCACGCCCCCCTTTCAGCCCACCATTCGGGATGGGGCCTTGTATGCACGCGGGGCGCGTGATGACAAAGGCGAATTGGTAGCGCGGCTGGCAGCGCTCGATGCTGTGCGGGCCGCGCATGGGGGCGAATTGCCGTGCAATATCACCTTTGTCGTCGAAGGCGAAGAAGAAATTGGCAGCCCAACAATGGTCGATTTTGTGCAACAACACAAAGAGTTGCTGCGCTGCGATGGCGCAATTTGGGAGGAAGGCGGTATTGAGCCAAGCGGCGCACCCTATTGCTCACTCGGCTGTCGTGGCATTTTGGCGGTTGAATTGAGCGTAAAAACCATGAATACCGATGCCCATTCAGGCCGCGCCCACTTTTTGCCCAGCGCGGCGTGGCGTATGGTGCGGGTGCTTGAATCGCTTAAAGATGCGCATGAGCATATTTTGATCGACGGTTTTTATGAACATGCCAAGCCACCCAGCGCCCTCGATCTGCATTACCTCAGCCTATTGCCCAACAGCGAAGCGCTCGACCAACAAATTTATGGGCTAAAACAATATGTTATGGGGCGAACTTCGCAACAGGTCAAAGAAGCGGTGTTTCAACCAACCTGCAATATCGAAGGCATCGACACGGGCTATCGTGGCAGCGGCTTCAAAACCGTGATTCCGGCCCAAGCCGTGGTAAAAATTGATTTTCGCCTCGTGCCAGATCAAGACCCCGATGATGTGTTCGCAAAACTGCGGGCGCACTTAGACCGCAACGGCTTTGATGATGTCACTTTGACCAAACTTGGGGCGATGGCCCCAGCCAAAACCGCCACCGATGACCCGCTGGTGCAACTCACCCTACGCACAGGCGAAGATGTCTATGGTATTCCTGCCATTATTTACCCAATGGTGGGCGGCAGCAGCCCCATTTATGCCTTTCGCAATCCGCTCGGCGGCATCCCCGTCATTAGCCCGGGCATTGGTTATTGGGACAATCGCGCCCATGCCCCCAATGAACATTTTCGTATTCATGACTTTTTGGCAGCCACACGGCATTTGGCGCGGGTGATGGATGGGTTTGCGGGGATTGTAAAATAGCCCCCCATGTCTAAACGTGCCAGCGGAATACTGCTGCATCCCACCTCATTGCCGAGCCAATATGGCATTGGCGAATTAAACGATTACGCTTATAAATTTGTTGATTTTTTGGTCGAAAGCAAGCAATCGCTATGGCAGGTGTTGCCACTTGGCCCCACTGGTTATGGCGATTCGCCCTACCAATGCTTTTCGGCCTTTGCGGGTAACCCATTGCTCATCAGCCTCGAACATCTGGTGCGTGATGGGTTACTAGATGCCCAAGTGCTGCGTACTGCGCCAGCTTTCCCTGCCGCCAAAGTCGATTTCGGCTGGGTCATCC
>CAZLOF010000374.1:0-5175 GCA_964560745.1 uncultured Thermoflexus sp. | reverse complement strand
CTGGGTTTTTTAGCTTTTTGCGATTTGGCGACCGCGCCGCCGGTGCAAAAAAAAGCGGCGGTACCACCCGCCGCGCCGCCAAAATGGTCATTTTGGATGTTGACCATCCCGATATTGAGGCGTTTTTAGATTGGAAAGTGGTTGAAGAGCAAAAAGTGGCAGCTTTGGTGACTGGTAGCAAACTTAATAATAAGCATCTTAATGCAGTTATGGTCGCCTGTCATTCGGTTAGCGATGCTGCAATTAAATTTGACCGCAAGCAAAATAAAGCGCTGGGCAAGGCCATTAGCGCCGCTAAGGCCGCCTATGTATCGCCCAACTATATCGAGCGGGTGATTCAATTGGCCCAACAAGGCTATACCTCGCTCAAATTTGCCGAATATGACACCGACTGGAATAGCGAGGCCTATTTGACCGTAAGCGGGCAAAATAGCAACAACAGCGTGCGCGTAACGGGCGATTTTATGAAAGCCGTAGAAAATGACGGCGATTGGGGGCTAATTTGGCGCACCGAAATTGAAAAAGCCAAGGCTGCTAATCGCTCCCCTAAAGCACGCAAAACCTTAAAGGCCCGCGATCTGATGACCAAAATCAGCGATTCGGCATGGCAAAGCGCCGATCCGGGCTTGCAATATCACACCACCATTAACGAGTGGCATACCTGCCCCACCGATGGTGAAATTCGTGGGTCTAACCCATGCAGTGAGTACCTCTTCCTCGATGACACCGCTTGTAATTTGGCATCGCTTAATTTGGTGCAATTTTTTGATGTGGCCAGCGGCACATTTGATGTGGCGGCGTATCGCCATGCCGTGCGATTATGGACAATCACACTCGAAATAAGCGTGTTGATGGCCCAATTCCCCAGCAAAAATGTGGCTCGCCTGAGCTATGAATTTCGCACCTTGGGGTTGGGATATGCCAACCTCGGCACGTTGCTCATGATTCAAGGCATACCCTACGACAGTGCCCAAGGCCGCGCCATTACGGGGGCGATTACCGCCATGATGCACTGTGGAGCTTATGCTACCAGCGCCGAAATGGCAGGTGAATTAGGCACCTTCCCGGGGTATGGGCGAAACAAAGCGCATATGTTGCGCGTCATTCGCAATCATCGTCGCGCTGCTTATAACGCGCCGGCCCATGAGTATGAGGGGTTGAGTGTCTTGCCATTGGGGATCAACCCATCAGATTGCCCCAATGTTTTACTGATGGCTGCGCGTGAAGATGCTGATCGTATGTTGGCATTGGGCGAACAATTTGGCTATCGCAATGCCCAAGTCACTGTGATCGCGCCGACCGGGACCATTGGGCTGGTAATGGATTGCGACACTACTGGCATTGAGCCAGATTTTGCCTTGGTGAAATTTAAGAAATTGGCAGGCGGGGGCTATTTTAAGATTGTGAATCAGAGTGTGCCACCGGCCTTAACTAAACTGGGTTATAACGATAATCAAGTAGAGGCGATTATTAAGTATGCGGTTGGCACAGGCACACTTAAGGGCTGCAATGCCATTAGCCACGATATGCTGCGGGCAAAAGGCTTTAATGATGATGCATTAGCCAAAATTGAAGCCGGGTTGCCAGCCGCTTTCGAGATTCAATTTGCCTTTAACAAATTTACGCTTGGCGAAGCCTTTTGCAAAACGGCGCTTGGGTTTAGCGACGAACAATTAGGCGATTACAAGTTTAATATGCTTAAGGCGCTTGGGTTTAGCCAAGCCCAAATCAACGCCGCCAACGATTATGTGAATGGAACCATGACGGTTGAGGGTGCGCCATACCTTAAACCAGAACATTACCCAGTGTTTGACTGTGCTAATAAATGTGGCAAATATGGGCAGCGCTTTATCACTGCCGAGGGGCATATTTTGATGATGGCGGCGGCGCAGCCGTTTATCAGCGGGGCTATTAGCAAAACGATCAATTTGCCGAATGAGGCCACCGTTAAAGACATTTGGGATGCATATATGTTGAGTTGGAAGGTAGGGGTAAAGGCCAATGCGCTTTACCGTGATGGCAGCAAACTAAGCCAACCCCTTAACACCACCAGCGATGAAGACGAAATCGCCGAGGTGCTGATTGAGCCAATCGAGACGATTGCCCAGCGTCAGCCAACAGCCGCAAGCCAGATTCAACGCGAAGTGATTGAAAAATTGGTTATTCGCTATATCGCCAAACAACGCCGGTTGCCAAATCGGCGAGGTGGGTATACCCAAAAGGCCAAACTGGGCGGACAAACCATTTTCTTGCGCACAGGCGAATATGAAGATGGCACATTGGGTGAATTGTTTATTGATATGCACAAAGAAGGTGCGGCCATGCGTAGCTTGTTAAATTGTTTTGCCATTGCTGTAAGCTTGGGTTTGCAATATGGTGTGCCACTTGATGAATATGTTGACACCTTCATTTTCACCAAATTTGAGCCAAGTGGCATGATTCAAGGCAATGATCACATTCGCATGTCGAGTAGTATCATCGACTATGTGTTCCGTGAATTGGCGATTACATATTTGGGACGCACCGAGTTAGCCCATGAAGGGCGACCGCATCAGATGGCCGAGCCAGAATATTTTGCTGAAGAGGTTGTGGGAGAGGAATTGACATTACCTGCCGCTCAATTACGCTTGCCCTCGCGTGAGTTTAATGAACACGAAGCATCGATTGTTGCCCCGCAACCTACAGCAATAGCTGGGCAGAATACGAACGGGCATGGCAATGGATATAGTAATGGCAATGGCTCATTTGCTGCCTCACGTCCTATCAGCAAAAATGCTAGTGGTGTAACCGAGCTTAGCTCTGCTGACAAACGGCGCGAAGCCAAGCTAAAGGGTTATGAAGGTGATCCTTGCCCAGATTGTGGGCAGTTTACATTGGTGCGTAATGGCACTTGTCTTAAATGTAATACTTGTGGATCAACGACCGGTTGTTCATAAGTTTTCTTTGATTGTTATTGCCCACCCTTGATCAAAGTAATTAAATAAAACTGATGCCAAAATCACGATCCCGCTATTAGGATTGTGGTTTTGGCGAAAAATCATCTTAAGAAACAGGTGCTAATCGTAAATTTTGCGAATAATGGCATAAGGTCGAGGTTTGGTTTCGATATAAATACGGGCTAAATACATGCCAATAATGCCAAGGCAAAAAATAATGAGGCCACCAATTAACCAAATCGAGGCAATAACTGAAGCCCAACCTTCAGCAAACCCAAACAACCATGCTCGTAACACTACATAGCCAACGAAAATAAAGCCGAATAATGAAATAATGCTACCTAAATAAAAAATCAGCGCAAGCGGGCGACTGCTAAATGCCGTAATGGCATTAATGGTTTGAGATACCCGGCGAGATAAGGTATAAGTTGATGAGCCTTTATACGTTTTATGCACCGCTAATGTTACTTGCGAAAATCCGCTTAAAACCGATAAGCCCGCCAAGAATGGTTCTTGATCACGATGTGAAATTAAGGCTTGTACAAACGCTTGCCGCATCAGACGCGCCATCACCATTTCACGCGGGATGGTGATGGCTGATAAACTGTTGAACAAACGATAAAACCACTCGCCCGTTGTGCGTTTAAACCAACTGCCTTGCCGTGCTATCTGAACCCCATAAACCACATCGGCTTGTTTGCGCAACAATTCTTTGTGCATGTCTAGCAACAATTCTGGCGCTTCTTCTAAATCAACATCGAGCAAAAACACCAATTCGCCGCAAGCCTGTGCTAGGCCCACCATAATGGCTTTGTGATGACCATGATTGCGTGCCAAATCGATGATTTTGATGTTTGGGTTGTTTGCACGCAAGCCCAAGGCCACTTGTAAAGAATCATCGGGTGAGCCATCATTCACCAAAATAATTTCATAATGAGTACCGCACTGCAAGGCAGCGGCGCTGGCACGCTGGCAAAACTCGGCCAAATAATTGGCTGAACGATACATCGTAGTGACGATAGAAAGCTGCATTCGAGGGGGATGATACCCGATGTCGGAACGACATCACGCCTCACCGCTATAATCCGCCGCGTGAAAGTTCTTATTTCTGTCTCGGATAAAAGTCATCTTATTGACTTTGCGCAACGCTTACAGCAACATCAAGCCCAGTTTATTGCCAGCGGTGGAACTGCACGGGCATTACAAGCCGCTGGCATCCCTGTCACTACGGTTGAGCAATTAACCGGCTCGCCCGAAATTTTGGATGGGCGGGTGAAAACCCTGCATCCAGCGGTTCACGCAGGTATTTTGGCCCGCGATCTTGATAATGATCGGGCTGATTTGGTAAAAGTTGGCGCTGAAATGATTGATTTGGTTGTTTCCAACTTATACCCATTTCAAAAGACAATTGCCCAAAAATATGTGACAATGGCTGATGCCATCGAAAATATTGATATTGGCGGGGTTACGTTAATTCGTGCCGCGGCCAAAAATTTTGCGCGGGTGGCCGTAGTGTGTGACCCGCATGATTATGATCGTGTGTTGCACGATCTTGATACTCATGGCAAAATTTCGCTTGAATTGCGCGAGGTGCTGGCACTGAAGGCTTTTGCACATACTGCGGCCTACGACACCGCCATTCGAGATTATTTGATGGGTGTTAGCGCTGCTCAAGGCACAGCCAATGGGTATGCGAATGTGCAAACGCTGACGCTGCATCGTGTGCAAGAATTGCGTTACGGTGAAAACCCACATCAGGGTGCAACGTTATTTAGCTTTACCAGTTCATCTGACGGCCCGCTGGGTGGGCGCTTTTTGCAAGGCAAAGAATTGTCGTATAACAATATGCTCGATTTAGATGCGGCATGGCGTGCGGCCAAACAATTTGATTCACCGTCAGTTGTCATTGTCAAACATCTCAGCCCATGTGGCATTGCTTGTGCGGCTGATTTGGCGACCGCGTATCAGGCCGCCTTTGCCTGCGACACAGTCTCGGCATTTGGTGGCGTAATTGCCGCCAACCGCGAAATTGATGGCGCAATGGTACGGGCGATGGGTGATATTTTTGTTGAATGTATCGCAGCCCCGAGCTACAGCGATGAAGCGCTAGGCTTGTTGGCGAAACGCAAAAATTGCCGCTTGGTCGAAATGCCAAATAAAAGTGAAGCCAGCAATGGGCGTAGTGTGAATGGAAACGCGGCACATTTGGCAGAAGAATATGAATATCGCAGTATTACCG
>CAZLOF010000373.1:0-5176 GCA_964560745.1 uncultured Thermoflexus sp. | reverse complement strand
AATGTAGATCGCTTCGTGGGCGAGGAGCGCCGCCCGATTTGTTTCGTCTAAGGCATTCCAAATATCAGAGCTAAAGAAAAAACGGCCGAGCCGAATATGGTACACAGCTGCTTGCTCAAAGCCGCATCCCTCCGGAGGTGAGAGCACTGGAAGGGCATCATTGCTAGGCTCAAGCCTCTGTCCTTCCGCGAGAAACTTAATGGAATCCCAAACCTGCCGAGCGTGATATTCAATATAGAAAAATTGATTCACGGACACCCGCTCGCTCACGTCCTTAACCTGCCCCCAAAAATCTTTCTCACTAGCCAAGGGAATCCGCGGCCCGCCTTTGTAGATCCCCATCCGCCCTTCCCAGAGATCAAGCAGCTCGGCGGAAGTAACCTTGTCTTGGCCATCTCGGCAGACCACGGCTAGGCCGCCGCCTCCGTGCGAAACGCCTTCTTCCGCAGGCGCTAGTTGAGGGAAAAGCAAACACACAAACGCCACAATAATAAAAGATTTTATCGGCGCACGTGGCATGATGCCATTTTCTGGCGATACTTCCCAGTTGCCAATACTACGAAGATCAGCTAGCCACTCCAACAAGTTTGAGGTCGGTTTAAAAGAACCATACCCCCAACTTTGCATCACTTGGGGAATAGTAACATAAATGCCCAACAAACAAAAGGGAATAAGAAATAGAACTGTACCCAAAAAATCTACCGCAGCTTGTTTTTGAACAGACCATTTGCCATATAAAAAATCGACCCGCACATTGACCCCGTGCTTAAGAATATAAGGAAAGCCTAAAAAGAATAGGAGCGAAAAAATATACCATTGCAAATCGGTCAAAATATTAGATGGATAGGATTTTCCTGTAATCGCTTTTGTCAAATCGGCAAACAAGTCAGATTCAGACCAACGCCCCAAAAAACGAAAAATTACGTTTAATATACCGACAAAAATAATAGTAACCACCAAATAGGTGCTGGCATTGCCCAATCGCTCACTCAGGCGATCGATAAGGCCGGAAATTTTCAGTAACGTTTTCAAATGACTAAGTCCTCCTCATGTTGCAATGGCAACTTGATTGGCGTTTTCTTAATAAAGTATTAGTAACTGATTGTAATCGAAAATACATCGTTTGGCGTATTTCATTAAGCTGCGGCAGCTAATGTTTGCGCTACTATAACAACTTCTCAATAATGAGGGATAAAGCGGAGTTTTGCCCAAATCACTATCCGCCTCAAACATAAGCCAGTAATCTGGTCTCTTGAGAAAGGATAGCAATTTGGGCTTTATGTCTTTTTAGTTTGAGATTACCCTTTCAACCGCTCCATCTTCTTATCAAACAATGGCTCTTCGCTTACAACAGCCTGTTGTGGCTTGCCAAAATATTCAATTGACAATTCGGTGCCGGGCGCGGCAAGTTCAATCGGCACATAACCATAGCAAATAAATTTGCCGATGCTATAGCCAAAATTGGCGCTACTGACATAACCAACGGCTTTGCCATTATGCATGATCGGCTCTTTGCCCAACGCCATCGAATATTGATCCATCACCATACACACCAGCTTTTTGTGCAGCCCCTCGGCCTGCGCTTTCACAAGCGCGGCTTTACCAATAAAGTCTGGCTTTTTCATACTGACAGCCCAACCCAACCCAGCCTCATAGGGGTTGTAATCGGTATGAATATCGGCCCCCCACAAGCGATAGCCTTTTTCAAGCCGCAATGAATCAAACGCACCACTACCCGCTGCAATCATTTCGTGGGCTTGGCCAGCCTGCCAAATGGTGTCCCACAAACGCATGGCATATTCTTGCGACACATACAGCTCCCAGCCCAATTCACCGGCATAGCTAACGCGCAGGGCATAGGTCGGCACGGCATTAATCATCAAATGTTGGGTAGAGTAATATGGAAACGCTTCATTGCTAACGTCTTGGTCACATACAGACTGCAATACCGCTCGCGCCTTTGGCCCCCACAACCCCATCTTAAAGTATTGCGACGAGACATCAGTCAGGGTGACACTGCCATCGGTTGGAAGATGCTTTTGCATCCAAGCCATATCGTGCGGCAAAATAGCGCCACCAGTCGTGACCCAAAACTTATCGACAGCGCGACGCAATACCGTCACATCCATCACAATGCCGCCTTGTTCGTTCAATGCAGCGGTGTATACAATTTTGCCAACGGCACGATCAACTTGGTTCGCAAAAATGCGATTGAGATAAGCCGCCGCACCCGCGCCCGATACTTCGATAATAGCGAGGGCAGCAAGGTTAAACATGCCAACATTCTCACGCACGTGCAAATGCTCAATGCCTTGAATGGGTGACCAATTACGAGCTTCCCAATTAAAGCGTTTGGGGATGCGGGTTTCATAGCGCGTTAGTAATCGCCCATTGGCCTCATACCATTGTGGGTTTTCCCAACCAGCCCCTTGAAAGAAGGCCGCCCCTTGTTGAACCAAGCGGGTATGCACCGGGCTGAGCTTAACATTCCGTGGGTTGGTAATTTGATCGCTGGGGTGAATAATATCGTAAACCTCGCGGTAATTTTGGGCGCAGCGGGCTTCGATATAGGTGTTGCTGAAATAATGCGGTTGAAAACGGGTAATATCGGCTTCACGCAGATCGATCCCCGGGTCGCCATAAGTCATCCAATTGGCAATGGCATTGGCGGCCCCAGCCGCATGGGTTAGCCACAAACCGGTGCAGGTCCACAAGCCTTTGACCGCGCTTTCACCCATTACCGGAAAACCATCGACCGTAAAAGCAAACATGCCGTTGAATTTTTCAACCAAGGTGCGGTTTTTCAACGCGGGCAATAGCTCAACCGAGCTATCCCAACCCGATGCAAAATGTTCGGGGGTGAAGGTGCGCTTGGCACTCTTGCCCACATCTTTGGGCCACACCATAAGCGGGATATGGCGATAACTGCCCACCCCATAGCTATCATAGCGTTGGCGATAATACATCGAATGATCTTGATGTCGCATCAATGGGTGACGGACCTCTTCAGTTTCGCCTTTTAGCTCGGGCAATGGGTCGGTGTAGGTCAGCAAATGCTCGGCGGCCATCAAGGGAATATTGACCCCAGCCTTGCGCGTGATCAAATCACCCCAAATATTGGTGCACCATAATGCCTGCTCACAGGCAATGCGACCCTGTGGGGTAATAACAGCCACAATGCGCCCATCTTTAATCTCAAGATCGGTGACGGGCGTATTTCCATAAAACTTAACGCCACCCATTGCCTCGGCAGCCGCCCGTAATGATTCACAAGTGCGAACAGCCTTGGCAACCGAGTCCCGCGGGACATAATAAGCCCCATAAATTTTGCTGTCATCTAAAATCGGCACCATCTTTTTTACTTCAGCAGGGCTAATCAGGTGCGATTCTAGCCCATAAGCCTTTGCGAAACCGCGTTTACGATGTAAATCATTCCAGCGATCACGGGTATAAGCGACCTCGATTCCTCCAACTTGGTAAATGGTAGGGCCATTTGGGTTCGTAAGCGACTTGATTAAGGCTTGCGAATATTTGGCGAATTCGGTCATCATTTTTGAACTGTTGGTCAAAAACATACCACCGGGCGCATGCGAAGTGCTGCCATCGTTTTCATAGATATCGCCTTTATCGACCACAATGATGTTTTTCCAGCCGAGTTTGGCAAAATGATAAGCGGCGCTACAACCAACAATACCAGCCCCAACAATAACGAGTCGGGCATTACTTTCAATAGGTTCGTGTGTTTGCATAGGTTTTCCTTGGAGCAAATTGTACAAGTGAAAAAAAATGCATCACATGGTGGAAACATATTGACTTCTTAATAAACAGTGAAAATTAAAACAAATTTTCGCCGAACTCATTATCACTTCGTAGTTGGAGAGGGCAAAGCCCTCTCCACCAACGAAGTGATAATTAGTTCGGCATTACGTCTTCTGAGGATGCCCCAATGATTGAGAAGATACAGCAAAGCCATGAAAAATAAAAATGCCGCAATCTGCGTTTTTTAACAAACATGGCTTGCCAAAAAACACAAATCGCGGCCTAACGGTAAAATTTATTTAAGCTAAGTTGAAGTAGATTGGTTGATTGGAATCCATTTATGGAGCATTTCGCGCAACATATCCAAGCTTACAGGTTTACGCATGTAATCATTCATGCCTGCCGCAAGACACAACTCACGGTCGCCATCCATCGCAGTGGCAGTCATGGCAACAATAGGCAAGACATGATAATACTGATCTTCTAGTTGGCGAATATGCTGTGTGGCAGCGTATCCATCCATAATGGGCATATGGCAATCCATCAACACCAAGCCATACTGATCTTTCGCGTGCATCATTTCTTGCACTGCTTCGCGACCATTTGCAACTGCCTTAGCGCGAAACCCTAATGTGCGCAATTGCAACATGACCACCTTCTGATTGGCAATGTTGTCTTCTACAACCAAAATGCTTTTATTTGCAAGTGGATCTGACATGGGTGGACAACTCGATCACAAAATAACTAAAATTTGTCACCACTGGTACGATTTTGTGCTACTTTATCGTGGCGACCCATCATGATTGTAGCATATGATGGCATATGTTCATCGGTCTTTGGTAGATAACCGGAATCAGCCTTAAGAGAATTTCTAAGCGATATCAAAGTAAAAATGCAACAATATGTATTTTACCGATTTCACTGTCATCTATTAAGTGTAACTTGATAGATGGCAGTGGAACAAGATACCTTAATTGAGGTCTACATCACTGCCCCCAAATTGAGCCGTAAACCAGAACGTTGCGCCTTTCCCTTCTGTACTCTTTACCCCGATATCGCCGCTCATCAACCCAACCAAGTTTTTGCAAATGGCCAAGCCTAAGCCGGTGCCACCAAACCGCCGGGTAATGGTCATATCGCCTTGAGTAAAGGGTTGAAACAAATTATTGCGCATCTGCTCATTTAAGCCAATGCCGGTATCAGTCACCTCAAAACGCAGCCAAACCGGAGGTGTCGTTTGCGTCGGAACCATATCATAATATGGCTTATTGCCATTGGTTGGGGGTGAATTTTCACCTTCAATCCGACTAACTTTTAGGGTAATACCGCCCTCTTCAGTAAATTTAATGGCATTACCAACAAGGTTGGTTAGAATTTGGCGCAAGCGGTTTGCGTCACCAATTACAAAGCGTGGGAC
>CAZLOF010000372.1:1813-5199 GCA_964560745.1 uncultured Thermoflexus sp. | reverse complement strand
GATCGCTGATGGCCGAGGCGCCAACGATCAGCATCATCTCGGCGCCGCTCTTAAGCGCGTGCTGAAGCGCATCCGAAAGAGCGGACGGAGTGTGTGCACAGCGCGCGATCATGGACTCACCTTGACCCATACCCGTCAGGCGCTCGGTTGTGACGCGTTCGGTTTTTTCGAGAACGCTTGTTTTAATGCCTGGCAGCTTGGTCTGTATGAGGGCGATGCGCCGCCGGCGATAGGGGTGAAGCTGCAAAAGCGGCTGAGAGGTAGCGGCAATGCGAGCGAGCGCCTTTTCCAATACATCGCTTCCCACTGCGTAAGGGATTATTTTCAGTGTCGCCGCCATCTGGCCCGGTTGCACGGCGCTAAACGGGGGTAGAGTGGCAAGCGTCACCGCTTCATCGATAGCGTTCAAGGCATCAATGGCCGCATGATCCAGTTTAACGATCCCGGCCGCGGCGGCATTTAGGTTCACGCGCCCGGCAAAGGCGGGATCGAGCCTCAGATATTGGCTGTCGCCGATAAGGGCGACCCCCAGGCGCCGTGCCGCTTCATCCTCGCCGATATCGCCCGCTTCGAGCCTGGCGACAGTCAGGATTAAAAGGCCTGAGGTTCGCAGGACCTCGATGTCGACCGCGCTCAAGAGGCGACCCTTGCGGAACATCTCGCCGTTCACGCGTTGCGAATGTGCGAGAATAGCGCCCTGGCATTCGTCGAGCGGCAATTCCGCGAAGATCATCGCCTTGTCAGCTTTCGATGCCGCGCCGCGGTCAGTTGTGCGAGAACAGAAAGCGCAATCTCGGCTGGCGATTGAGCGCCGATATCGAGACCGGCGGGCCCGTGGATGCGGGCGATGTCAGTCTCGCCGAAGCCCAGCTGCTTGAGGCGTGCCACACGGGCGGCATGCGTTTTCCGGCTGCCCAGCGAACCGATATAGAAAGCGGGCGACCGCAAGGCGACGGTGAGCGCTGGATCGTCCAGTTTGGGATCATGCGTGAGCGTCACCACCGCCGAGCGCGTATCCAGCAACAAGGCATTGAGCGCATCGTCTGGCCAATCTTGCGATAGTGTCGTACCAGGAAAGCGCTCTGGCGTGGTGAAGGCACCGCGTGGATCGACGATGATGACGTCATAGCCTGCCATAGCGGCCATTGGGGCGAGCGCCTGTGTGATATGAACTGCGCCGACGATGATAATTCGAGGTGGTGGATTGCGCACAAGAGCGAAGTATCTGCGACCGTCGATCTCAAGCACCTCGCTCTTGTCGGTGGCAATGGCATTGGCAATCGCACCGGCAGCGCTCTCAAAGGTCGCCAGATACTGCGCGCCGCTATCTAGATCGGTCACCAGAGCGGTCGGCCGGCGTTCCGCTGCATGCTTTGCCAAGGCATCGATGAGTGAGAGCTTCATTCAATGCGCTCGACATAGATCTGCAGCTTGCCGCCGCAAGCGAGGCCCACTTCCCAAGCTTGTTCGTTGGTGATGCCGAAATCGAGCAAGCGCCCCTTGCCGTCCGCCATGATCTCCATCGCCTCGCGCACCACGGCGCCTTCGACGCAACCACCGGAGACGGAACCCAGCATGCGACCCTCGCCGTCGACGATCATCTGGCTGCCGGCTTGGCGGGGGCTGGAGCCCCAGGTGGCTGTGACAGTGGCAACAGCGACTTTGCGGCCGGTGCGCTTCCAATCACCTGCTATCAATAAGAGGTCTTCCTCACGTTGGCTCATGCCGCCCTCATTTCCAGGCTCGTATCGCGGGGGGAGGCGAGGCTGCGCGTCAGATCCTGCATCGACGCGAGATTATGGATGGCGCGGAATTCGTCAACATGGCGGATCATCACCCGCGGCCCCTGGCTTATCGGCTCATAGGCCTCAAAGCGCAGGAGCGGATTGAGCCATATGAGGCGCCGACAGGATTTGTGAAGCCGCTCCATTTCCGTCTCAAGCACCTCAATCTGATCGCGATCTAGCCCGTCGGTAATAAGAAGGACGACAGCGCCTTGGCCCAGAACGCGGCGACCCCATTTGCGGTTGAACTCGGCAAGGCTCGCGCCAATCCGCGTGCCGCCGGACCAATCGAGCACGTGTTTCGAGACCCGATCCAGTGAAACATCGATATCACGCGCTTTGAGATCGCGCGTGATGTTGGTGAGTCGTGTGCCGAAAAGGAAAGTATGAACTCGGTCACGATCGCTGGTGACGGCGTGGAGGAAATGGAGAAAGAGACGTGAATAGCGACTCATCGAGCCGGAAATATCACATAGGACCACCAAGGGTGGATGGCGCCGCTTGGGCGATTTTAGTTTGAGCGGGATGGTTTCGGCGCTCCGCAAGCTCGCGCGTAAGCTGGCGCGCAGATCGACGCGCTTGCCATTGAGATCGGGCCGATACCGCCGCGTCGGCACTTCCATGATCGGCAGACGAAAATTCTTGATGAGCCGCTTCGCCTCAATGATTTCAGTCGCTGTCATGCGCTCGAAATCTTTTGCTTGCAATAGTTCGCGCTCGGAATAGGTGAGGGTAGCATCGAGGGTAAGTTCTTCCTGATCGGATGCCTGCGGCACCACTAGCGGCTGGTCAATGCTAAGTGCTTCTGCCCTGCGGGGCACAATCGTGTCATCTTCGTCGGGCGGTATCTCGCCTTTAAAGCGGGGCAATAGAAGTCCCAGCACCTTGTTAAGAAATTGCGGATTGCGCCAGAAGATGTGGAAGACCTGGTCAAAAAGCTCGCGCTGATCGCGCCCCGTGACGAAAACGGCATGAAGCGTCCAGTAGAAATCGTCGCGGCTGCCGATGCCCGTGGCTTTGAGCGCAGCCAATGCCTCGATGACCTGCCCTGGCCCGATCGGCAAACCAGCACCGCGTAACACGCGCGCAAAATACGTGATGTTCTCGAAAAGCCTACTTTCAGCGGTATCCGGAAACATGTCGCTCACGCTCGGCGCGCGGTCTGAACGCGGCCAGTGGCGATTTCCAGCTTGATCTCATCGAGGATCTTCGCCGCGTCGCTGCCGCGGATCTTGGCGATGTCGTCCTGATATTTGAGGAGCGCACCCAGACTATTGTCAATCATCTCCGGGGCAAGCGAGGTTTGGTTGAGTTGGAGCAGAGCGTCGGCCCAGTCGATCGTCTCGGCGACGCCTGGCAGCTTGAAAAGCTCTCGCGCACGCAGGCGCTGGACGAAAGCGACAACTTCCTCGGCCAGATCTCGCTCGGCCGCCGGCACCTTGATGCGCAGGATCTCAAGCTCGCGCGCGGCGCTTGGATAATCGACCCAGTAATAAAAGCAGCGTCGCTTGATAGCGTCGTGAATTTCGCGGGTGCGATTGGAGGTGATGATGACGAGCGGTGGCTCGGCCGCCTTCACCACGCCGATCTCGGGGATCGTCA
>CAZLOF010000372.1:0-1770 GCA_964560745.1 uncultured Thermoflexus sp. | reverse complement strand
CGGTCGAGCTCGTCGATGAGCAGAACCGGCGGGCCTTTGCTGTTGGGTTCCAGCGCTTGGAGCAAGGGGCGCTTGATTAGGAAGCGCTCAGAAAAGATATCTGCCGCGATCTTGCTTTTGTCGACCGCCTGCGCTGACTCGGCCAGGCGAATCTCTAACATTTGCCGGGCATAATTCCATTCATAGACAGCAGCCGCGACGTCGAGACCTTCATAGCATTGTAGGCGCACCAAATCGCGACCCAAAGTTTGGCTCAGTACCTTGGCAATCTCAGTTTTGCCGACACCAGCTTCGCCTTCGAGGAACAAGGGGCGTTTCAGCTTGAGCGACAGGAAGATGGCCGTCGCCAGCGCGCGGTCAGCGATGTAGCCCCCTTCGGTCAACAGGGCCAGGGTAGCGTCGATATCGGCTGGCAGATTGCGCTGGCTCATCTTGCTGGAATCCCACTTTCAGGCCCGGCTCACTTTCTCCCAGGCAAATATTGACGTGGGGCTACTTCTGCTTCCAGCTGCCGCCAGCATCCATGTAGTACATGCCGGGCTTGAGAATCTCGCGAATGATTTTTTCGGCCGTAATAGCGCCAATCTGCTCCGCCGGTACGCTTTTTTCGGCTGCGATCTTCTGATAAGCGGCACGGCGCTTGGCATTGACGTCGTCGACCAGTGTCTTGATGTCCGCTGAGACACCGCTATTGACCAATGCCACGTATCCATCGGCGCGCTCGCCGACCTGGCCGGTTGCGCGCGCATCATCGAGGGCATCAGCATGGGCTGGTAGGCTGGTGGCGCCAAAACTGCCTACGAGAAACAGAGCGGCTAACAGGTTGCGAAATAGATTGTGCATCGTCTTGGCTTTCCGCATTAAAAAATGTTGGGGTTGGACGTGACCAGGTTGTCGACATCCTTATCGACTTTGATCCGGACTTCCTGCTCAATCTTGACGTTGAGATTGATCACGATTGGTTTGTCGGGGGCTTCGACCTTGACGGTCGGATTGCAGGCTGCAAGGCCCAGACCAAGCAAGGTCACGGTCAGCCAAGCTGCCAGAAGAGGGGGACGACCAGTCATCATACTAACCTTCATTGTTATTTCATTAGCGTGAGAGTTTTTCTAATTGCTGCTGGATCATATCCGGCACCCGATAGCTGGCCAAGCCCTCCTTCAACGCCTGATCGAGTCGGCCCTCGATTGTCAGGTTGAATTCGACTGGATAGCCATTATAGAAGCTGGGATTACGCCCAGAGATATGCAAGCCTAGGTTGACGTCCCCGGTCAGATTCCGGGTCAGATCCAGCTTCAATTTTTCGTAATGGAAATCGGCTAGGGCCTCCAAGGCCAAGGCGACAGAGTCGCCTGCACTCTGCAACGCAAGGGGCGCTCGGGCTCGGTCGTAACGCAGCACACCGGGGGCCGTTGCTGCGAGCTTCGCGTCAGGGATGGCAATGCCGCCCGGAAAGATTGTAACCGGTACGGCGCCTGAGATACTACCCTCGCCCGACAGCCCGGCCACGCCCAGGGTGTCGAAGAGCTGGCCCACCGAAACGCGATCGACACGGAGCATCAGATTCTGCGCTGGAGCCTCGAATGAGAGGATCGCCGGATCAAGCGTCACTTTCCCGCCCGCCATCTCCAGTTGCGATTCCTTGAGATCTAGCGTCTTGCCATCACTGATCTTGAAGCGGAAAAGCGCATTCGTCAGTGGCAGACCGACATCGGCAAGTTCCATCGCCACGACCTGGTCGGGCTTGGTCGAAAGTGGCCAGGGTCGATC
>CAZLOF010000371.1:0-5207 GCA_964560745.1 uncultured Thermoflexus sp. | reverse complement strand
CACGTATTTCTAGCTTTTTCATTCCCTTATTTTGCCCCCAGAAAAAAATGCACCCCCATTAAATTGGCCGAAAACTCATGGACAGGCTCATCAGCCAATGTTTATGTTGCGAAACAGTTGATCGAAGACAAGCTGGGTTATAAGGTTGAAATTGTGACGATTGACGAAAATGCACAATGGGCCGCGATTTCAAACAACGATATTTCGGCCAGCCTCGAATTGTGGCCGTCGGGTCATGCCGAGTCGTATGAAAAGTTTATCAAGAGCACTAAGACGGTTGATGATATTGGCAAATTGGGCGTGGTAGGCAAAATTAGCTGGTATGTGCCAAGCTATTTGGTAAAAGACAAGCCCGAATTGGCAACTTGGGAAGGCATAAAGAAAAATGCAACTTTGTTTAAGACCGCCGAAACCGGCAACTTTGGGCGTTTCTTAACCGGCGACCCAGCTTGGGTGCAATATGACGAGCCGATTATTAAAAACCTTGGCATGAATTTGAAAGTGGTAAAGGCGGGGTCAGAAGAAGCGGTGTTGGCTGCGGTCGATAAGGCTTATGCCGCCAAGCAACCCATTTTGTTTTATTTCTGGACACCCCATTCGGTACATGCCAAATATGAGTTGACCCCAGTCAAGTTGCCAGATTACTCAGATGCTTGTGGCGCATTTATGGACGACAAGAAGCAAAACAGCAAGGTGAATTGTGATTATCCGCCCGATGTTTTGTATAAGATCGCCTCACCTAAATTAAAAGAACAGGCCCCTGATGTCTATGAATTCTTGAAAAATTTCAATTATGGCGAGAAAGATCAAATAGCGATTATTGCCGATGTTGAATTAAACAAGAAGAAAACCGCCGAAGCTGCCAAGGCTTGGGTCGATAAAAACGAAAAAGTCTGGTCTGCGTGGCTTCCCAAAAAGTAAATTTAAAATTTAAAATTTAAAATGCAAAATTTGCTGATTTCGCTATATGGCTACAGTTATATAGCGAGATCGGCAAAATGCTGACATGATAAGCCACAACTCACGCTTGCTTTTTAAATTTTAAATTTAAAATTTTAAATTTCTACTATGCTGACTTGTCGCAACATCTGGAAAATATTTGGTCCCAAGCCCCAAAAGGCCTTGGCCGAGGTTGTCAACCAACCGACACAATCACCTGCTGGTCACGTTGTCGCGGTGCGTGATGTGTCATTTGAGGTAAAAAAGGGCGAAACGTTTGTGGTGATGGGTTTGTCGGGCAGTGGCAAATCGACACTCATTCGTTGTATTTCGCGTTTGGCCGACCCGACCTCTGGCGAAGTATTGGTTGAGGGGCAAGATGTGCTGAAAATGGATGAGGCCGCGCTACGTGAGTTTCGGCGACATCGTATCAGCATGGTGTTTCAAAATTTTGGCCTGTTGCCGCATCGGCGTGTGGTCGATAATGTGGCGTTTGGGCTAGAAGTGCGCGGCGAATCGCAAACCGAACGCAATAGCACGGCCATGCGTATGATTGAACTGGTTGGCTTGAAGGGGTGGGAACAACATTACCCCAAACAATTGAGCGGCGGTATGCAACAACGGGTTGGCTTGGCGCGGGCACTAGCAGTTGACCCCGAAATTATGTTGTTTGATGAGCCATTTAGTGCGCTCGATCCACTCATTCGCAGCGAAATGCAGGATGAATTATTGCGTTTGCAGGCTACATTGCATAAAACCAGCATTTTTATTACTCACGATTTTGCCGAGGCGCTTAAATTGGGCGATCATATTGCCATTATGAAAAATGGCCGTTTTGTGCAGATGGGCACACCCGCCGAATTGGTGCTAAACCCTGCCGATGATTATGTAAAGGCTTTTGTAAAGGATGCGCCACGTGCCAAAGTGTTGACGGCTGGCGTATTGATAAAAATGCAAAAGGCTGAATTTAAAACACAAAACACCGAATTGCGAAGGGTGAAGGAAACGACGACGCTCGAACAATTGATGCCATTGGTTGCCGAAAGTGATCAACCAATTGCCGTAATCAATAATGATAATCGTATAGTTGGGGTGTTGGATCGGACGGCAGTATTAAAGGCGTTGGCTTAAACCTGATTAAATCTTGGCAAGGCGAAATGCCGATTTTCAAAATAGTGGGGGTTTAAAGGCGCTGGGCAATATTTATATGATGACTTAAGTCACCTCACTTGCGCTACTAATCAATTTTCGTTTCATTTGCTATGGTTGTCTTTGTAAAGACAATTAAAGGATCTGAGGTGAAAATATCGCAAACATCGCATGTTGTTGCGGCTATTTTTACCTCAGCTACTTATTAAATATCAAGGAGATAAACGAAAAATGTCAGCCGAACCCGATAATGACGATGGAATTGTAGGGCGTGTATTAACCCGCCGTGAAGTATTAGCCTTATTTGGCCTTGCCAGCAGCCAATTATTGGTAGCCTGTAGCCCACGCTTTGGTGGCCCGCCCCCCGGCGGTGCGCCAAATGGGGGAGGTAATTATGACAGCGCGGCCAAATTAACCGGCGGCGTCACCCAAACGGCAGCGGGTATTACAATGCCCACCTGTGTCGTGGCTCCGGCTGTCACCGAAGGCCCTTATTTTGTTGATGAAAAACACAAACGCTCCGATATTCGGGTCGATACATCGGACAACAGCAGCAAGCCGGGCACCCCCTTCAAACTAACCATGCGCATTTTACAGGCTGGTAGCGGCAGTTGTGTACCGCTCAAAGGCGCTGTGGTTGATATTTGGCATTGCGATGCGCTTGGGGTATATTCAGATGCAAGCGACCCCGGATTTAATACCAAAGGCAAAAATTTCTTGCGTGGCTATCAAGTAAGTGACGCAAATGGCTTAGTCACCTTTCAAACTATTTATCCGGGCTGGTATCAAGGTCGCGCCGTGCATATTCATTTTAAAGTGCGCACCAGTTTTGCCGACGGTAAATCGTCTGAATTTACATCTCAATTCTTTTTTGATGACGCATTTTCTGACAAAGTATATACCGTTAGCCCTTACAACGCCAAAACCGCAGTGCGTGGCACTAAAAATGCCAATGACGGCATTTTTAAAGAAGCGGGTAGCGGCATGATCTTAAATGTTGTGCCCGATGGTGTTGGCTACGCCGCCAATTTTGATATTGGCATGAAGTTATAGCGGCGGTTTACACCTTTTTTACACCACCTTCGTAATACCTTCATTTTTGTTCGATACATTGTTAGGCATACTTCCCCCTTAAAAAAGTTTTTGATATGACACCAACACCAAAAAAGAAAAATCGCAATAAAATCAACTTGTGGATCGATATCGCTATCTTTATCGCCTTCATCATTGGCATGGTTCCGCGTTTTGGCAGCATTGCTGTGCACGAATGGCTCACTTTGGCCTTAATCGTCGTGCTCATTGTGCATTTGCTCTTGCACTGGGACTGGATCATCACTGTAACCAAGCGCTTGTTTGGCAAATTGCCTAGCAAACAACGCATCAATTACATCTTAAACGTTTTGCTGTTTATCGACATGATCATGATTATGTTAAGCGGCATCATGATTTCAGAAGTGGCCTTGCCCTTATGGGGAATTTTAATCCCACGCAACTTCTTTTGGCGTGGCGCACATAGCATATCCTCAAATTTAGGGGTCGTCATTCTGGGTATTCATGTTGGGCTACATTGGCAATGGATTGTCAATACATTCCGCACTTATGTCATTCGCCCAATAACACGAGCGTTTAATAAACCTGCCACATCCAAAGTATAAAAAGAAGTAATGCCGAAATCATGATGTGCTTGTCTCATATGAGACAAGCACATCATGATTTCGGCAAAACCCTGTCTTTACGCTTTATAAAAAGATACAAACACACGTTAAAAATTATGTTAACTCAACTTTTACGAACACTCGCTATTATTGTCGTTATCATGACAATCGTAGGGGCTATTTTTGCCATTGCGCCCGCCAATTCTGCCACGCCCAATGGCTTTCCCCCTCAAGGTCGAGGGGGAGCACCCGGTCAGGTGCGCCCCGAAGGTCGCGGCGGGCAACAAAGTGTGCTTAATAACTTATTGTTTAACACAGGCTCAATTTTGGCCCATTTTGGGGTAGTTTCTGCGGTAACACTGGTCGTCGTGCTTATCGAGCGTGGCATTCGTTCACGCAAGCGCAACCAAATGGATGAAGCCTCAGAGGCCGAATTTGCCAATTTATAAAAATGAAAACAATCTTCCAAACCAGCTTATTCGCGTTTGCGGCATTAGGTTTAGTGACCGCCTGCACCATTAGCCCAACGCCCGCCCCAACCGCCGCGCTTGCCGCAGCCACCAAGCCTGCCGCAACTGTCGCTGCCCCAAGCGCTGTGCCGCCTACAGCAGCGCCTGTTGCCCCAACCGCCGCCCCAGCGACAGCCGCCACAGTGCAAACGCCCCCAACAGCCACCGCCGTTAAGCCCACTGTAACCGCAGCCGCAACAACCGGTCAAACCAGCGTCAAAAAGCTCAATCTCAATACTTCAAACGCCGCCGCATTTTTGACCGTGCCAAACGTCGGCAATAACATGGTGCGCGAATTTAACGAATACCGCCCTTGGGTGAGCATTTTGCAGTTCCGCAAAGAGATCGGCAAATATGTTAATGCCGCACAAGTTGCCGACTATGAAAAATATGTCTATGTGCCGATCAAATTTAACACCGCCGATGCCGATACCTTGCAGCAACTGCCGGGTATCGACAAAAATTTGGCGGCGCAATTAATTGCCGCTCGGCCCTATGCCTCAAAAGAAGCCTTCTTGAAAAAAGTGGGCGAATTAGTAACGCCTGAGCAATTAGCCATTGGCGCAAGCTATGTCGAGTAAAAAATATGGCTGATGCGATTATTCTTACACAGTTGCGGCGTTTTTTGTTGCTTTTGGCGGCCAGCATGTGTCTCGGCACTATTGCCGAGTTATGGCTAACCAACCACATGGAAAACCCCATCCAATTTGTGCCTTTTGTGGTGTGCAGTTTGGGTTTTCTGGCAGTGGGATGGGTATTATTGCGACCTCAGCGTCGTGCAATCTTGGCTTTGCGCGGAGTAATGCTGCTCGTAGCATTGGCCGGAGCATTTGGCACATTTGAACACCTCGAGCACAATCTCGATTTTGCGCGTGAGATCAAGGCCGAGCAAGCCGCCGCCGCGCCCTTGTGGTCGGCTTTAACAGGGGCCAATCCGCCCTTAGCGCCCGGGTTG